>NZ_JAHBDB010000062.1:0-28126 GCF_019956105.1 Pseudomonas sp. BF-RE-25 | reverse complement strand
TGTATAAGAGACAGGGTTGGGGGCATATCCGGTTTTGCGGTAACGGCCACTGACGGTTTCGCTTTTACAGCGAGTCACTTTCGAAAAGCGCGAAAGTAACCAAAGCGCTTTTGCCCCTTTCGTTCGGTGCCTCGCTATGGCTCGGCATCCCCTCGCTCCGGTCCTGCTCCGTGGGCCCGCCGCGATCGGCCATCCTTGGACGTGCGCGGCTAACCCGGCATCCATGCCGGGTTGCCCACTGCGCAGAACCTCCACTCGGCCTCTCGAGGGGGCGACTACCGCCACAGCCGCCGAGGCGGCCTGAAAGCCGACCTGGCTCATTTTGTGTACGCGTTTCCTTCGCTACAGCGGCCACTCATTCAGGATGTGGACACCGATCCCCTGTAGGAGCCGGCTTGCTGGCGATGGCGTCCGTCCAGCCAATAAATGCGTCGACTGACCCACCGCTATCGCCAGCAAGCCGGCTCCTACAATGGATTGGGTTCGCACGATTCAAAATTGTAGGAGCCAGCTTGCTGGCGATGGACGTCAACGATAACGCGGGCTGTCTGAATGAACGCGTCGCCCAGACGTTTTTCGCCGGCAAGCCGGCTCCTACAGGGAATCGCGTTTGCTTTTGATTTTCACCACTCATCAGGCCGAGCGTTAGCTCGCCTTCCGCTTTTGATCTGAGCGCCCCCTCGAGAGGCCGAGTGGAGGTTCTGCGTAGTGGGCAACCCGGCATGGATGCCGGGTTAGCCGCCCCCGGCCATGGATGGCCGATGGCGGCGGGCCCACGGAGCAGGACCGGAGCGAGGGCATGGCGAGCCTTAGCGAGCCACCGAACGAAAGGGGCAAGAGCCCTTGGTTACTTGGGGCTCTTCCAAGTGACTCGCCGTAAGGGCGAAACCAATAGCCGCCGTTACCGCAGAAACGGATATGCCCCCTGAAAAATATCGCAGCCAATTCACGCTCTATCGGTGTCTCTCCCCGAATACCAGAGCGCCAGTGTACAATTGCGTTCTTAAACCCCAGTCGATTATGCGAAGGATTTTCCGGATGTTGCCGCGCTTTCCTGCCGTCACCCGCTGCCTGACTCTTGCCGCCCTTTGTGTGGCAGGCCCCGTAGCAGCATTGGAGCTACCCCTGCCACCGCCCGGTGAAGACATCATCGGCCAGGTGCAAGTGATCAAGGCCAAGTACGAAGACACCTTCGCCGACCTTGGCACCACCTACGATCTGGGCTACTCGGAAATGGTCGCGGCCAACCCTGGCGTCGATCCATGGTTGCCGGGTGCCGGCACCGAGATCGTGCTGCCGACGCGCTTCATCCTGCCGCCAGGCCCACGTGAAGGCATCGTCATCAACCTGGCTGAATACCGCCTCTACTACTTCCCGAAAGGCCGGAACGTGGTCTACACCTTCCCGCTGGGTATCGGTCGTGAAGGCTGGGGTTCGCCGATTGCCCACACCAGCATCGTTGCGAAGACGCCGAACCCGACCTGGACCCCTCCAGCGTCGATCAAGGCCGAGCACGCCGCTGACGGCGATCCGCTGCCGAACGTCGTGCCGGCCGGCCCGGACAACCCGCTGGGCCCGTTCAAGTTCACCCTGGGCACACCAGGCTACCTGATCCACGGTTCGAACAAGAAGTTCGGCATCGGCATGCGCACCAGCCACGGCTGCTTCCGCATGTTCAACAACAACGTGCTGCAAATGGCAGGCATGGTGCCGGTCGGCACGTCGGTGCGCATTCTCAACGACCCGTACAAGTTCGGTGTAAGTGGCGGCAAGGTGTATCTGGAAGCGCACACGCCGCTGGACGACAAGGGCAACCCGTCGGTCGTCGACAAGCACACGGCTGTGATCAACGCGATGCTCAAGCGCGAAGACATCACCAACAACCTGCGCATGAACTGGGATGTGGTGCGTGATGTGGTTGCCGCTGAAGATGGCCTGCCGGTGGAAATCGCCGTGCCGAATACTTCTGCGCCGATGGTGACGAGTGCACCGATCGATCCGTTGCAGTAAGGCTTGAACAGAACCCGCCGGCGCTGAGAGCGTCGGCGGGTTTTTTATTGCCTGGACAAACGCCGGGCAATAAAAAAGCCGACCCAAAAAATGGGTCGGCTTGATAACAACCCCGAAGGATTATTACTTGCGGCTAGCTTTTTCCAGCATGCGCAGAGCACGCTCGTTAGCTTCGTCAGCAGTCTGTTGTGCTTTTTGAGCAGCAGCCAGAGCTTCATCAGCTTTACGGTAAGCTTCGTCTGCACGAGCCTGGGAGCGAGCAGCTGCGTCTTCAGTAGCGGTCAGACGTGCTTCGGTTTCTTTCGATACGCTGCTGCAACCGGTAGCCAGAACTGCGGCCAGAGCCAGAGCAGAGAATTTCAGAACGTTGTTCATCGTGTTCCCCTTCAAGGACTTTCTATTAAAGTAGCTGTCTCCTCAGAGTGAGGAAATAGCCGGCGTACATACTACCCATTACTTGTCGTAAGTAAACTGACGTAAAGCAAGAAGCAAAAAAAATTGTAGGCGTTGATTCTTTTTCGAGCAACTTTTACTTGCGATTGATTAAAAAATATCCAGCTGCAAGGCCCGAGCTGAGCGAGTTGGCACGAAAAAGTTCCCGGAGGCAGGACTGTTTTCCCCATCTTGGCTAAAGTCTGTCTAGATGGATTCGTCTACACTTTTGTTCGGAATTTGCGCGACACCTCTCAAACTCTTTCGCCTAGTTGAGGTGACTTAATAGAGGGGCGCTCGTCTTAAGTCTCAACATCCGGCGATGTTCAGGCTATCGACCCGCAGAGCGCTTCGGTCGAGCCGTCCCTGCGTAACCCGGAGCAGCACCCGCCCAACCCTGCGTGATGACGAGCGCACCTTGAGCATTTCTGCCAATGGTGCCTACTATTTGATACGTGCTCGGTTGCGCGAGATCGGTGCAGCTCTTCTCGGTGTCCATTCAGGCACGGGGGTGGCGTAGATGTTCCTTCGCCGGAAAAACATCGGTAAGGTAGGGGTCAGAATTCAAGACCCGCAGAGGAGTTGTGATGAGCGAGGCGTTGTCCATCAACCATGACCAGGCAGGTCATCAGTTCGAGACCAATGTGGACGGTCATCGTGCCTACCTGACCTATATGGATCTGGGGAAACAGACTCTGGATATCTATCGCACCTTCGTGCCCAATGCATTGCGTGGTCGCGGCATTGCGGCAGCCTTGACCGAGAAGGCGCTGGAGTACGCCGAGGAAATGGGCTACACCGTGATTCCATCGTGTTCCTACGTGGAGCGCTACATGGAGCGCCACCAGCGGCATGCGGCCAAGCTGAGCCAGTAAAACGAACGCATAAAAAAACGCCGGGTTAAGCCCGGCGTTTTTGTGTGCGCTGAACAGTGATCAGGTGCGATCACGTTTAGGCAGCACATCCTTGAGCTTGGCGTGCATGCTGCGCAAGGTGTTTTCGGTGGCGGACCAGTCGATGCAGGCATCGGTGATCGACACGCCGTATTGCAGGTCGGCGAGGTCTTTCGGGATCGCCTGGCAGCCCCAGTTCAGATGACTTTCGACCATCAGGCCGATGATCGACCGGTTGCCTTCGAGGATCTGGTTGGCGACGTTCTCCATCACCAGCGGTTGCAGGGCCGGGTCCTTGTTGGAGTTGGCGTGGCTGCAGTCGACCATGATGTTCGGCTTGATCTTCGCTTTGTTCAGCGCTTGTTCGCACAGTGCGACGCTGACCGAATCGTAGTTCGGCTTGCCGTTGCCGCCGCGCAGCACCACGTGACCGTAGGCATTGCCCTTGGTGGTAACGATCGACACGCCACCTTCCTGGTTGATCCCCAGGAAACGATGCGGGCTGGAAACCGATTGCAGGGCGTTGATCGCTACGGTAAGGCCGCCGTCGGTGCCGTTCTTGAAGCCGACCGCCGAGGACAGGCCGGAAGCCATCTCACGGTGGGTCTGGGATTCGGTGGTGCGCGCGCCGATGGCCGACCAGCTGATCAGGTCCTGCAAATATTGCGGAGAGATCGGGTCAAGGGCTTCGGTCGCGGTCGGCAGGCCCATTTCGGCCAGGTCCAGCAGCAACTGACGACCAATGTGCAGACCGTCCTGAATCTTGAAGGAGTCGTCCAGGTACGGGTCGTTGATCAAGCCTTTCCAGCCGACAGTGGTGCGTGGCTTCTCGAAATACACGCGCATGACCAGATACAGCGTATCGGACACTTCCGCCGCCAGCACTTTCAGGCGCTCGGCGTATTCGTGGGCAGCCTTGATGTCGTGGATCGAGCACGGCCCGATGACGACAAACAGGCGGTGGTCGGTGCCATCAAGAATGTTGCGAATGACTTCGCGACCCTTGGTGACGGTGCGCAGGGCAGCGTCGCTCAGAGGGATATCACGCTTGAGCTGGTCAGGAGTGATCAGCGTCTCGTTGGAGGCGACGTTTAGGTCGTTGATCGGTAAATCAGCCATCGTTTACTCGTCAGGTCACGGGTGCCGGCCGCCAGCGAACCCGCGCGGCGGAGCACAGCAAATTAAGCGCGTCGGGGAGCGGAACCTTAGCGCGTTA
Source organism: Pseudomonas sp. BF-RE-25 (assembly GCF_019956105.1). NCBI lineage: Bacteria > Pseudomonadati > Pseudomonadota > Gammaproteobacteria > Pseudomonadales > Pseudomonadaceae > Pseudomonas > Pseudomonas sp. BF-RE-25. The sequence continues at coordinate 23,575 of NZ_JAHBDB010000062.1, read as the reverse complement.
CACCGTGGCTCGACAATGGGCAGACAGCGGTTTAAGGGCCATTCGCAACGAATTGATGACGTCCCTTAATCCAGCACCGCCTGCGCAAATGCCTTGCGAACCGTGTCGTGGGAAAACTCGTCGGCGTGTTGCTGGACCCATTCGAGGGCCAGCGCCTGGGTTTCCTGCAGGTCGTCGTGGGCGTCATGCAAGCGACAGTAACGCTCGATCTGACACACCTGTTCGCCCATTCGGGCGCTGAACATCATCTGCTCGTCAACAAAGGCAATGCCTACCAGGTAGCCGCGCTTGCGTCGCAAGCACCAGGCCACGTAGCCCAGAAAACGCATATCGGGGTTCAAGGTCGGCATGCGGACTTCCAGCGCGGTACCGTGACGCCAGGCGCGGTGGTAATTGCAAGCCATGCCCCCGAGGCTGATAGTGTGCAGCTGTTGCCGTGAAATACACTCAGGTTTTAGCAACGTTAATTCGACGGGTACATCGTCAGGATGAGGAATAAAACGTCCCATGAGCACGGACTCCATGTGTCGGCCATCTGACATTGTTTCCCCCAGTATAGTGGTCGAATTGGCACTGACCGATTTCGACGCCGACCAACGGTTGCTGGCGATGAGCGGCGTTTCGCTGGTTGTTTTTACCAGCGTCGGCTGCGCCAGTTGCCGTTTTGCCCGAGAGCAATTGCCCAGGCTCGATCTGGATGTCGATCGCTTGTGCTGGATCGATGCCGGGGACAACGGCGGGGTGGTCGAGCGTTATCAGGTCTTTCATTTGCCGGCGCTGTTTGTGGTGCGCGACGGCGAGTTCTTCGGGGCACTAAAATCACGCCTGACCGCTACCGAGCTGAATGAAGCCGTAGGTCAGGCGTTGACGAGAACAGCAGAGGAGTTGCCATGACGGCTGCAGTTGCCAAACCGACCATCGGTATTATCGGAACCGGTGCGATCGGCGGGTTTTACGGGGTCATGCTGGCGCGTGCCGGCTTCGATGTGCACTTTCTGCTGCGCAGCGAGTTTTCGGCGGTGGCCGAGCACGGACTTCACGTCGACAGTGCACCGCACGGCGCACTGACGCTGAATCCGGTTCAGGCCTATTCGTCGGCCGAAGACATGCCGCCCTGCGACTGGTTGCTGGTGGGCGCCAAGACCACCAGCAATGCCGGTCTGGCGCCGGCGATCATTCAAGCCGCAGCGCCGAATGCCAAGGTACTGCTGCTGCAAAACGGCCTGGACGTCGAAGACAGTCTGCGGGCATTGCTTCCCGATACGCTGCACCTGCTCGGCGGGCTTTGTCTGATCTGCGTGCATCGCACCGGCCCGGGCGCGATCACCCATCAGGCCCTCGGCGCGGTAAACGTCGGCTACCACAGTGGCCCCGCTGGCGATGAACAGGCGCGCATGGCGATTGTCGAGGAGGGCGCCGGATTGTTCCGCAGCGCCGGCATCGATTCCCAGGCCATGGCGAACCTGCAACAGGCGCGCTGGCAAAAACTGGTCTGGAATATTCCTTACAACGGCCTCTCGGTTCTGCTTGGGGCGGGCACCACAGCGTTGATGGCCGACGCCGACAGCCGCGAACTGATCAAGGCCTTGATGGCCGAAGTGGTCCGGGGCGCGAAGGCCTGCGGTCACGACATGCCGGCCGGTTATGCCGATTATCTGTTCATGATGACCGAGAAAATGCCGGACTACTGGCCGAGCATGCACCACGACTATTTGCACAAGCGACCGCTGGAACTGGCGGCCATTTACGCCCGGCCACTGGCGGTGGCCAAGGCTGCCGGGTGCGAATTGCCGCGAATCGACGCGTTGTATCGCAGTTTGAGTTTTATCGATCGACGCAACACCTGAGTCGATCAACCCGAGGGGGAAGGGCATGGCAAAGACGATTGACGACAAGCTGGTACTGGCGATTTCTTCGCGTGCGCTGTTCGACCTGAGCGAAAGCCACAAGGTTTATCTGTCGAGCGGCGTCGAGGCTTATCGGCAATATCAGATCGAACACGAAGACGAAATCCTCGAGCCCGGCGACGCATTCCCTCTCGTTGAAAAACTCCTGAACCTGAACGCCAGCCTCGGCCGCGCCAGGGTCGAGGTGATCCTGGTGTCGCGCAACAGTGCCGACACCGGGCTGCGGGTGTTCAACTCGATTCACCATTACGGGCTGGCGATTTCGCGCGCGGCATTTGTCGGCGGGCGCAGCCCGTATCCGTACCTCAAGGCGTTTGGCTGCGACCTGTTCCTCTCGACCCATGCCGAAGACGTGCGCAGCGCACTGGATGCCGGGTTCGCGGCGGCGACCATTCTGTCGGGCGGCGCCAGCCGTGCGGCCAGTGATGAGTTGCGGATTGCCTTCGACGGTGATGCCGTGCTGTTTTCCGACGAGTCGGAGCGGGTTTATCAGGCGGGCGGCCTTGAAGCGTTCCAGGCCAGCGAACGCGAAAGTGCCCGCGAGCCCTTGCGTGGAGGGCCGTTCAAAGGCTTTCTCGCGGCACTCAATCTGTTGCAGCGCGAGTTCCCGGAGGACGACTGTCCGATCCGTACTGCGCTGGTCACCGCGCGTTCCGCACCGGCTCATGAGCGGGTGATTCGGACCCTGCGCGAGTGGGATATTCGTCTGGACGAATCGCTGTTTCTGGGTGGCCTGACCAAGTCCGCTTTCCTTGAAGCCTTTGCCGCTGACGTGTTTTTCGACGATCAGGCCGGCCATTGCGAGTTGGCTCGCGAGGTGGTCGCTACCGGCCATGTGCCGCATGGCATAAGCAATGAGCAAAAGGTTTAAGCCCGCCGTTCAACGCGTTACGCGGGACGTCGCACTCGCCAAGGCACTGCTAAGCTGAATCAATCTCCGCCATGTTGGCACTCGAGGAGGTCATATGATTCGTTCGATGCTCTATGCCACTGACCTCGGCCTGTACGCCCCTTTGGTGATGCAGCATGCCCTGGAGCTGGCTCGAACATTCAATGCCGACCTGTATGTGGTGCACGCGGTTGAACCCATGGGGCTGTTTGCCGAATCGGTGCTTCAGAGTTACCTCGATGAGCAGGCGCTGAACGAGTTTCACAGTCAGGGCCTGAACACCGTGATCGCCAATATCGAGCAGCGCGTGCTCGACAGTTTTCGTGAAGAACTGGGGGATGAAGGGGAGCAGGATCTGGAGCGGATACAAGCGGTGCGGGTGCTTCAGGGCGATCCGTCGCAGGTGATTCTCGAACAGGCGCAGAAACTCTCCGTGGATTTGTTGATCGTAGGTAGTCATAGCCATGGTGCTGGCGCGGAAACGCCTTTGGGGCGGACCGCAGCGCGGGTGTTGCAGTTGGCTCGGGTCCCGGTCTATCTGGTGCCGCTGGTGGAACGCCGTCGCCAAGGGGACCGCTAGTACACGAATAGTGGCAGTTTGATAAAAAAGTTCTAGATTTATTCTTCAAACCATTAATATAGTTATATACCGTCGCTGATGCCCGTGGCGTCTACCTGCTTTGAGGGATTCATATGAAGCTTCAACAATTGCGCTACATCTGGGAAGTGGCGCACCACGACCTCAACGTTTCCGCTACAGCCCAAAGCCTTTACACCTCGCAACCGGGCATCAGCAAGCAGATCCGTCTGCTGGAAGACGAATTGGGCGTCGAGGTTTTTGCTCGCAGCGGCAAGCACCTGACCCGCGTCACCCCGGCCGGCGAGCGCATCATCACCACCGCCGGCGAGATCCTGCGCAAGGTTGAAAGCATCAAGCAGATCGCCCAGGAATTCTCCAACGAGAAGAAAGGCACCCTGTCGATCGCCACCACGCACACCCAGGCGCGTTATGCGTTGCCGCCGGTGATCAGCAATTTCATCAAGCAATACCCGGACGTTGCGCTGCACATGCACCAGGGTTCGCCGATGCAGATCGCCGAAATGGCTGCTGACGGCACCGTCGATTTCGCCATCGCGACTGAAGCGCTGGAGCTGTTCGGTGATCTGGTGATGATGCCGTGCTACCGCTGGAACCGCTGCGTGGTCGTGCCTCAGGGCCACCCGTTGACCAAGCTGTCGAAGCTGACCCTCGAAGCGCTGGCCGAATACCCGATCGTGACTTATGTGTTCGGTTTCACCGGCCGTTCGAAACTCGACGAAGCCTTCAGCCATCGCGGCCTGACGCCGAAAGTGGTGTTCACCGCCGCCGACGCCGACGTGATCAAGACTTACGTTCGCCTGGGGTTGGGCGTGGGCATCGTGGCGAAAATGGCGGTCGATACCAAGCTCGATAATGACCTGGTGGTGCTCGATGCCAGCGAATTGTTCGAATCCAGCATCACCAAAATCGGTTTCCGTCGCGGCACCTTCCTGCGTGGCTTCATGTGCGACTTCATCGAGAAGTTCGCCCCGCACCTGACCCGCGAAGTCATGGCCAAAGCCATTCAGTGCCACAACAAGCAGGAACTGGAAGAGCTGTTCGACGGCGTCGAACTGCCGGTTCATTGATCTCCCGCTAAACCACCTCGGTAACAGAAAACTGTTGCCGAGCACCCGCCACCAGAATCTCCACCTCGTCCCCCTCGAACTTGCCCAGCAGGCTTTTGCCCAGCGGCGAGCGAGGGGTGATGACGGTAATCCACTGCCCCACCAGATCGACCTTCAAACCTGCCGCGTCGGGCGCCAGGAACAGCCATTGCTCACGTCCCTTTTCGTCTTCGAGACCGAGCAGGGCACCGACTTCAATGCCGCGCTGGTCGTCATAAGGCCGCAGCGTCAGGTTCTGGCACAGCGTCAGTGACTGCCTGATTTCCTCCACGCGCTTTGCCTGCCCGGCCGCCAGATATGACGCCTCCAGGCCCAGGGTGTCGTACTTGTTTTCGGCGATGTTTTCTTCGTGGGTCGCCGTTTCGTAAGCGGTTTGCGCGGCACGCTCGGCAATGTCGAGATCGATCCGCAGCTTGTCGATAATCAGTTGGTGGACGGTTTGCTTATTCATGATCAATCGCAGAATTGCAGGACATTAGCGCGACTTTTTTCGCTCGGTGCGGTGCGGTCCTGTTGCAGCCAGAACTGGCAATTGGGGTTCGACAGATTGCGGTTGCTGCTGCGCGCCTGATCCAGCCGTTGTGCCTGTTCGTTCTTGCGCAGGTTCTCTTCGTACTGCTGGAAAATCGGGCTCTGCGGCGGAATGTCCGGCACCGGTTGCACCACTACCGGCGGCTTGGCCAATTGCTCCACCGCTTGCGCGACGGGCGCCAGTTGCTCGCTGAACAACAGGCGCGAGGCGAGCCAGCAGGTCAGTGCGATCGCGAGGAAACCCAGCCACAATCCGAGGGCGATACTGCCCGTCAGTTGCAGGGCATTAAGCTGGATCGGCAAGCGGCGGCGCGGATTGGGACGGTAGGGCATGACTGCCTCCTGGCGGGTGGTCGCGGGCGAGTGGCGATTGTCGCATGAAGATTAATCGCCGTCGGCTCTTCTGCACGGGGTAATTTATGCGGACAATCGGCGCCTTTGCCAACGGGAGCCTGGAATGCCTGAAATGCCTCAAATGAAAAACCGCAGGCGCTGGGATATTTTTTGCATCGTGGTCGATAACTTTGGCGACATCGGTGTGACCTGGCGCCTGGCCCGCCAATTGGTGGCCGAACATGCGATGGACGTGCGTTTGTGGGTCGATGATTTGCGGGCCTTCGAGCGTTTGTGCCCAGCCATTGATCTCAATCTTCCACAGCAGTGGCAGGAGGGGGTCGAGGTGCGCCAGTGGACGGCCGACTGGCAGTCGACTGACGCGGCTGATGTGGTGATCGCCGCGTTCGCCTGCCAGTTGCCGAGTGCTTACATGGAGGCCATGGCGGCGCGGGAGAAGCCGCCACTGTGGTTGAACCTCGACTACCTGAGCGCAGAGGATTGGGTCGTTGGCTGCCACGGCTTGCCGTCGGTGAAGTACAAAAATGTGCAGAAATTCTTTTTCTTTCCGGGGTTCCAAAAGGGCACCGGTGGCTTGCTGCGTGAAAGCGGATTGCTGGAGCGGCGTCGGCAATTTCAGCAAGATCCCGAGGCTCAGCGCGCATTCCTGCAAGGTTTAGGGATTGATCGTGCGCAAGGCGCGCAGCTGATTTCGCTGTTCGCCTACGAAAATGCCGGCCTGGCCAGTTGGCTGGATGTCCTGGCCGCCGATCCAGTGCCCACGCATCTGCTGGTGCCCGAAGGGCGGATTCTCGGTGATGTCGAACGTTGGCTCGGTGTCGAGGGTTTGGCGGCTGGCGCGGTGCATGTGCGCGAGTCATTGACCGTGCAAGTGCTGCCGTTCGTCCGACAGGATCAATACGATCACCTGCTTTGGTGCTGCGATTTCAACGCCGTGCGCGGCGAAGATTCGTTTGTCCGCGCGCAATGGGCAGGGCGGCCGCTGCTCTGGCACATCTATCGGCAGGACGAAGACATTCATCTGGACAAGCTCGAAGCCTTCCTCACGCTCTACACAAAAGGCCTGTCTGCGCCTGCCCGCGAGGCGATCAGCGGTCTTTGGCGAGAGTGGAATGCCGGGCATGATATGTCCGACCATTGGGCTACGACCCGTAAACACTGGCCAGAACTGCAAAAACACGCCGAAGCGTGGTGTCTGGAACAGGCTTTGCAGGCTGATCTTGCCGCAGCGCTGGTACAGTTTTACCTAAATTGGATATGATACGCGGCCTAGATTTTTGTAAATCCCATCCAAATTCGGATATTCGCAATGAAAACTGGTAAAGAACTGAAACCCGGTACCGTGATCCGTCTCGAAAACGATCCATGGTTGGTTCAGAAAGCTGAATTCACCAAATCCGGTCGTAACAGCGCGATCATGAAGACCAAGCTGAAAAACCTGCTGACCGGTTACAAGACCGAGATCGTTTACAGCGCTGACGACAAACTGGACGACGTAATCCTCGACCGCAAAGAAGCGACCCTGTCCTTCATCAGCGGCGACACCTACACGTTCATGGACACCACCGACTACACCATGTACGAGCTGAACGCTGAAGACATCGAAGCCGTTCTGCCTTTCGTTGAAGAAGGCATGACCGATGTTTGCGAAGCGATCTTCTTCGAAGAGCGTCTGGTTTCCGTAGAACTGCCGACCACTATCGTGCGTCAGGTTGACTACACCGAAGGTTCCGCTCGCGGCGACACTTCCGGCAAGGTAATGAAGCCTGCCAAACTGAAGAACGGTACCGAGCTGTCGGTTGCTGACTTCATCGAAATCGGCGACATGATCGAGATCGATACCCGCGAAGGCGGTTCCTACAAAGGCCGTGCTAAATAAGCACTGCTTCAGGAATGAAAAAGCCCGACCATTGAGTCGGGCTTTTTTGTGCCTGCAAACTACACACCAGCCCCTGTAGGAGCGAGGCTTGCCCGCGAAGGCGTCTTTTCTGACACACCGCTTTCGCGGGCAAGCCTCGCTCCTACAGGGGGGCGGTGTTATTTCTTCAGGTGTTGCTTCAGTTCTTCGGACGCTTGCAGCATTGCGGAGCGAACCGCTGGCACCTGGCTCACTACGTTCAGCAAACCATAATCGTGAATCATGCCGTTGTAACGCACCGCCGTGACCGGCACACCCGCCTCATCCAGTTTACGCGCATAGGCTTCACCTTCATCGCGCAGCACATCAGCCCCGGCCGTCTGCACCAGCGCAGGTGGCAAGCCCTTGAGTTGTGCGGTGGTCGCCCGCAGCGGTGAAGCGTAGATCTCGTTACGTTGCTTGGCGTCGGTGGTGTAGTTGTCCCAGAACCACTTCATCATGTTTTTGGTGAGGAAGTGCCCCTCGGCAAACTGGTTGTAAGACGCGGTTTCAAAGCTCGCATCGGTCACCGGCCACAACAGCACCTGGAACTTGATCGCCGGGGTGCCTTTGTCTTTGGCCATCAGCGCAACCACGGCCGCCATGTTGCCGCCGACACTGTTACCGGCCACGGCCAGTCGCTTGCCATCGACGTTGATCTCTTTGCCGTGCTCGGCCACCCATTTAGTGGCCGCGTAAGCCTGGTTGATCGCCACCGGGTAATGCGCTTCCGGCGAAGGGGTGTAGTTGACGAACACCGCCGCCGCCCCCGAACCCGTGACCAGATCCCGAACCAGCCGCTCGTGGGTCGGGAAGTCCCCCAGCACCCAGCCGCCGCCGTGGAAGAACATGAACACCGGCAGCTCGCCTTTGACCCCGGCCGGCCGGACGATGGTCAGGCTGAGCGGTTGGCCGTCGACTTGAATGGTCTTCTGGCTGACGTCTGCTTTTGGCAACGTCAGTTTCACCCCGGCTTGCGCGCCGACCAAAATGGCCCGGGCATCTTTCGGTGAAAGCTGTTCCATCGGTTTGCCGGTGCCGGCATTCAGGACATCGAGGAACGCCTGGGTGTTGTGTTCAACCCCCTCGCCCGCGAATGCGCTGTGGATGGACAGGGCGAGAAGGGTGCCGGTCAAGACTTTGCTGAAAGTGTTCATGTTCGTTTCCTGTTCGGTCTTGGAGTCGACGGTTAGACGGTCACGTGCAGGCGCACTTCGACGTTGCCGCGGGTGGCGTTGGAGTACGGGCAGACCTGGTGGGCCGCGTCGACCAGGGTTTGCGCATCGGCTTGTTCAAGACCCGGCAGGCTGATGTGCAGGTCGATGTCCAGACCGAAGCCGCCAGGAATCTGGCCGATGCCGACGTGGGCAGTGATCGAGGCGTCGGCAGGGATGCTGCGTTTGGTCTGGCTGGCAACGAACTTCAGTGCGCCGATGAAGCAGGCCGAGTAACCGGCGGCGAACAGTTGTTCCGGGTTGGTGGCCGCGCCGCCAGCACCGCCGAGTTCTTTCGGAGTGGCGAGTTTGACGTCGAGGATGTTGTCGCTGGAAACCGCACGACCGTCACGGCCGCCAGTGGAGGTTGCGATTGCGGTGTAGAGAGTTTGCATGATGTAGGCCTCGTTTCAGGTTTGGATGATTTGCGCTAAATGTTTGCGCGCTAAGTAAGTGCGAGATGAATGTATCGCGCTAATATTTAGTGCGCAAGATAAATTTTGAAAAAAGTTTTCCTGAAAGCATGCGCAGGGTATGCATTCGGCGGGGAGAGGCTTGATGTAGAGGCTTTGGTGTGGGAGTGACAGGCAGGAATTTTTTGTGGCGTCGAGGATGCTTTCGCGGGCAAGCCTCGCTCCTACAGACCGCACATGACCTGTAGGAGCGAGGCTTGCCCGCGAAGAACGATAACGCGATCTATCAGGTGATCGCTTAGAGGCTGTCCTGCAGATTGCTACGCAGCACTTGCAGCTCCGCTTGCAGTTTCTGCAACCGCTCAAGCGTCATGCCGCTGGCGCCGAGGATGCACTGGGGCACGCCGCGCGCCTTGTCCCGCAACGCGCGACCCTGTTCAGTCAGCTCGACAATCACCACTCGCTCGTCCTCGCGGCTGCGAGTGCGGCTGAGCAAGCCTTCGACTTCCAGGCGCTTGAGCAACGGGGTCAGCGAGCCGGGATCGGTCAGCAAGCGCGTGCTGATTTCGCCTACGGTCAAACCGTCCCGTTCCCACAACACCATCATCGCCAGGTACTGCGGATAGGTCAGGCCCAGCGCTTGCAGCAGCGGCTTGTAGACCTTGGTCATCAGCAGTGAAGTGGAATGCAGGGCGAAGCAGGCCTGGTTGTCCAGCAGCAGGTCGTCGCAGTTATCCGTGGTGTCGCGTTCGGTGTTCATCTCAAAGCCTTGATCAGTGATCTTCATGAATCTAGCGGGCGAATCTTTAATGCGCCAGATAATTTTGACCTAGTGCCGGTCCAGATTGGTTCGCAGCGCCAGATCCCATGGCGGGACAGGGCTGAAGCGGACTTTCAGGTACTCCAGCAATAAACGACTCCTCGGGTTGGGTTGCTGCTCCAGACGCAACGCATAGATGCCGGTGGTTTCCGGCGGTGGCAGGCCGTGTTCACAGAACAGCGGCAGCAGTTCGCCGCGCAACAGGTATTCGCTGGTCAGCCAGGTCGGCAAGTGCGCGATACCGAGCCCGGCCAGCGCACCGCAGACCAGTGCCTCGGCATTGTTGGCGCTCATGCGGATGCGCCCGGGACGATGCAAATGCATTTCTGCGTTTTGCTCGAAACGCCAGGCAAATGGCGGCGCCAGGCCATCCCAGTCGAGGCCGTCGTGATCACTCAACTGCGCCGGGTCGGTCGGCACGCCACGGCGTTGCAGGTATGCGGGGCTGGCGCAGGCGATGCGCACCATGCTCGCCAGCGGCGTGGCCACCAGCCGGGTGTCGGCCATTTGCCCGGCGCGCAGCACCAGATCGACCTTGCCCAGATTCAAACCCTGCATGTCGACAAAACTGTCGATCAGGTGCAGTTGCACGTCGAGGCCGGGGTACAGCATCAGAAAATCAGCGATCACTGGCGCCAGATGCCGTCGGCCGAACGCGGCGGGCGCGTCGATCCGGATCAAGCCTTCCGGCGCACTGCTCAGGGACACTGCCTCGGCGCGGGCCAGTTGCAATTCCGCCACGATCCGCCGCGCACGCTCGGCAAACGCCACGCCGGCCGGAGTCGCGCGGACGGCATGGGTGCTGCGAATGAACAGCTGGCTGCCGACCGCGCTTTCCAGGCTATCGATGCGCCGCGCCACGGCCGATGGGGTCAGTGGATGACGGCGAGAGGCAGCGGAAAAGCTGCCGGTTTCCAGCACGTCGAGGAACAGGCCGAGTTGTTCGGTCAATTGATTAGGGTTCATGGTGTATCAATGCTTATGCGAAGTTGGCACAGCCATTGTGCGTTGCTGTGCGTTTCCCCGCCAGCGCCGACTGCGTAGGATGAATGGCCTGAGATAAAAGGAAATCGGCCGTGATCGAGTTTTTGATTTACCTGGTATTTGGCGCAGCCCTGGGAACCCTCGGCGGCTTGTTTGGCATTGGCGGCGGTCTGATCGCGATTCCGTTGCTTGGCGTGTTGTTCGGTCTCGATCAGCAAATTGCCCAGGGCACTGCGCTGGTGATGGTCGTCCCTAACGTGATGCTGGCGCTATGGCGCTATCACCAGCGCAACAAAATCGAAATGCGCCACGCGCTGCCGTTGGCCTCGATGGGTTTTTGCTTTGCCTGGATCGGCTCCATCTGGGCGGTGGGTATTGATGCGCAAACCATGCGCATCGGATTTGTCGCCTTCCTGATCGCGCTGTCGGCCTACAACCTGTTGCGAATGTTCTACGCCAATGCGCCGGCTTCTTCGCAGATGAATTACGCCTGGCCATGGCTGGGTGTGCTCGGCGCGGCGTCCGGGACCATGGGCGGATTGTTTGGCGTGGGCGGGGCGGTGGTGGCAACACCGGTGCTGACCAGCCTGTTCGGCACCAGCCAAGTGGTGGCCCAAGGGTTGTCGCTGGCACTGGCATTACCCAGCACGGGCGTCACGCTGGTCACTTATGCCGTGCATCATCAAGTGGACTGGATGATCGGCGTGCCGTTGGCCGTGGGTGGACTGCTGAGCATCAGTTGGGGCGTGAAGATCGCCCATGCCATGCCGGAGCGCCTCCTGCGCGGGTTGTTCTGTGGCTTCCTGGTGCTGTGCGCGGTGATGCTCGCGTTTAAAGTTTGAAGCCGTCGACGATGTGCTCGGCCAGGCATTCGGTAATCGGTGACGGATTGTGCAGGTTGCGCACCAGCATGATGCTGGCTTCAGGCAGCAAGGGCAGGTCTTCGGCGTCACCGAGAATGCGCATGTCCGGGGTGATCAGGCTTTCCAGTTGTGCGGTGACGGCCAGGCCGGCGCTGACCACCGCCATGATCGCCGACAGGCTTGAGCTGTTGTAGGCAACGCGGTAGTCGCGACCCATCGCGTCCAGCGCATTGCAGGCCCACAGCCGGCAGAAACAATCACTGTTGAACATCGCCAGCGGCAACGGTGTCTGCTCGTGGGCGCTGTAGCATTGTGCTTCGGCCCAGACGAAACGTTCCTTGCGCAGCAACTGGCCGATCTCGTTGCCCGGCTCGCGGGTGACGATGGATAAATCCAGATCCTGGCGTAGCAGCAATTGTTTTGATGATTCGCAGTGCACCTCGATCTGGATCAGCGGATATGACTGGGCGAATCGCCGCAGAATCCCCGGCAGAAAACGCATCACGTAATCGTCCGGCGTGCCGATCCGCACCGTGCCGACCATGTGCGGTTCGCGCAGGGTGTTGAACACTTCGCTGTGCAACTTGAGGATGCGCCGGGCGTAACCCAGCAGCACCTGGCCTTCAGCGGTCAGCCGCACCTGGCGGCCGTCGCGCTGGAACAGTTGGCGTTGCAACACGTCCTCTTCCAGCCGCTTCATCTGCATGCTGACGGCGGATTGCGTACGGTTGACCAGCTCCCCTGCGCGGGTGAAACCGCCCTGATCGGCGATAGCCACAAAGGTGCGCAGCACTTCGGTGTCGATACTTGGGAAGGCGGACATACATCAATCTCCGAGATGTATTGCATAAGAAACATTCGTTGGATTGATCTTAGCCTTGGCGTGACACTTGAGCCATCCCAAACGGAGGGCAACAAGATGAAAGGTCAAAAAGGTTATGTCGAGGTAGAGAAACATTCCATCCACGTCGTCTCGGATTTGCTGCACAAGATCAGTCGCTGGTACGAATTGCACCGTGAACGCGAGTTGTTGGCGGGCATGAGCGACGAAGCGTTGAAGGACATCGGGCTCAGTCGTGCGGATGTCGAGCACGAAACCGTCCGCCCATTCTGGGATGACCCGATGCACAAATGAGTAAGCCACAACTACACAAACCGTCTCCCGGTGAGGTAGGTTGCGAGCAGACAAGGAGATGTTCATGCCCGCAACGCTGTCCTTTTCCATCAAACAGGCTCGACGCCTGGCGCTGGCCGCCCAAGGGTTCAACGGGCGCCAGCCGCCAGCGGCGATCAAAGCGGTGCAGCTCAATCGCCTGATCGAGCGGCTGGGCATCTTGCAGATCGATTCGGTCAATGCGTTGGTGCGTTCGCACTACCTTCCTTTGTTTTCCCGCCTCGGCAATTACTCACCCGACTTGCTCGACCAGGCTGCCTGGAGTTCGGGCCGGCGACGTACGCTGTTCGAATACTGGGGTCATGAAGCCTCGTTGCTGCCGCTGTCGATGTACCCGTTGATGCGCTGGCGCATGCAGCGCGCGAGTCGTGGCGAAGATATCTATCAGCAACTGGCACGTTTCGGGCGTGAGCAACAGGACACTGTCCGGCGGGTGCTGGCCTCGGTTGAAGAGCTCGGCGCGCTGGGCGCCGGCAGCCTTTCGACCCGTCAGGAGCGGGCAGGGCCGTGGTGGGACTGGAGCGCAGAAAAGCATGCGCTGGAATGGTTGTTCGCCGCCGGGGAAGTGACCGTGGCCGGGCGGCGAGGATTCGAGCGGCTCTATGATTTGCCCGAGCGGGTGATTCCTGCGGCGATTCTGCAGCAACCGTTGCTCGCGGAGGACGAGGCCCAGCGCGGGTTGCTGCAGCACGCCGCGAACGCCTTGGGTGTGGCGACGGAAAAGGACCTGCGCGATTACTTCCGGCTCAGCCCGGGTGATGCGCGTCCGCGCCTTGCGGAGCTGGTGGAAGCCGGGGAGCTGCTGACCTGTGAAGTCCAGGGTTGGCGGCAACCGGGCTTTTGTTTGCCAGAGCCGAAAGTGCCGCGCAAGGTCGAGGCCAGTGCCTTGCTGTCACCCTTCGATTCGCTGATCTGGGAGCGCAGTCGTACCGAGCGTTTGTTCGATTTTCGCTATCGGCTGGAGATTTATACGCCGCCGGACAAGCGGGTCTACGGCTATTACGTGTTGCCGTTTTTATACAACGAGCGGATTGCTGCGCGGGTGGATTTGCGTGCGGAGCGGGCGTTGGGGCGGTTGGCGGTGCATGCAGTGCATGAGGAAGAGCCGGGGCTGGATGAGGAAGGGATGCTGGCGTTGGCGGTGAATTTGCGGCGGATGGCGGATTGGCTGGGGTTGGAGCGGGTGCAATTGAATTGCCCGCGGGAGAGTGCGGGGCGGTTGCGGGTGGCATTGGCCGGTATTGGTGGTGTCTGAACTGATGCCATCGCGAGCAGGCTCGCTCCCACAGTTGACCGAGTTGTCCTGTCGGACACGGTCCAATGTGGGAGCGAGCCTGCTCGCGATGGGCGCAACACGGTTTACCGACGGACTTGCTTCAGGGTTTCGGCAATCAAAAACGCCAACTCCAGCGACTGATCCGCATTCATCCGCGGGTCGCAATGGGTGTGATACCGATCCGACAACCCGTCCTCGGTGATCGGTCGCGCACCACCAATGCACTCGGTGACATTCTGCCCGGTCATCTCGATGTGAATGCCGCCGGCATAGGTGCCTTCCGCTTCGTGCACCTGGAAGAACTGCTTCACCTCGCCAAGAATCTGCGCAAAGTCGCGGGTCTTGTAGCCGCTGCTGGCCTTGATGGTGTTGCCGTGCATCGGATCGGAACTCCAAAGCACTTGCTTGCCTTCACGCTGCACCGCGCGGATCAGTTGCGGCAAATGATCGCCAACCTTGTTCGCGCCCATCCGTGCGATCAGGTTCAAGCGACCTGGATCGTTGTCCGGGTTGAGCACGTCGATCAGGCGAATCAAGTCTTCCGGGTTCATGCTCGGGCCGACCTTGACCCCGATCGGGTTGTTCACCCCGCGCAGGAACTCGACGTGAGCGCCGTCGAGCTGACGGGTGCGGTCGCCGATCCACAACATGTGCGCCGAGCAATCGTAGTAATCGTTGGTCAGGCTGTCGCGACGCACGAAGGCTTCTTCGTAGTTCAGCAGCAGCGCTTCGTGAGCGGTGAAGAAACTGGTTTCGCGCAGTTGTGGCGAGCTGTCCATGCCGCAGGCGCGCATGAATGCCAGGGTTTCATCGATGCGATCGGCGAGGTGGCTGTATTTTTCCGCCAGCGCCGAGTTGGCGATGAAGTCCAGGTTCCATTTGTGCACCTGATGCAGGTCGGCAAAGCCGCCCTGGGCGAAGGCACGCAACAGGTTCAGGGTCGCGGTGGACTGGTGATAGGACTGGAGCAGACGCTCCGGGTCCGGCACACGGCTTTTTTCGTCGAAGCCGATGCCGTTGACGATGTCGCCACGGTAGGCGGGCAGGGTCACGCCGTCGATGGTTTCGTCGTTGGCCGAACGCGGTTTGGCGAACTGACCGGCCATGCGCCCGACCTTGACCACCGGGCAACCGGCGGCGAAGGTCATGACGATGGCCATTTGCAGCAGCACTTTAAAGGTGTCGCGGATTTTCGCGGCAGAGAACTCGGCGAAGCTTTCGGCGCAATCGCCGCCCTGCAACAGAAATGCGCGGCCCTGGGTCACTTCGGCAAACTGACGTCGCAACTCCCGGGCTTCACCGGCAAACACCAGCGGCGGATAACTCGCCAGGGTTTGCTCGACGTGCAGCAAATGCGCCGCGTCGGGGTAGTGGGGTTGTTGCTGGATCGGCAGGGCGCGCCAGCTGTCAGGGCTCCAGGGTTGGCTCATCACGGTCTCGGTTGTTTTACGCTCGGACGTTCATGTTATCAGCAAATTAGTGCGTGACCTGTTCCCGTCGCTTCGCGGACAATCGCGCTTTTGCCGCCTGATGTTGCGGTGCATTGCATTGCGTTGCCGGGCCCGGTGACGATCTGGAGACGAAATGACTGAGGAGCGCGTCGAGCATCTGCTCGCCGAGGTACAGGACGAGTTCGGCGTGATTCGCGTGCTGGAAGTGGCCGATTACCGTTTTCTCGAGTTCGGTGATGCCATCGAACAGAGCTGCGTGTTCACCGCCGACCCGAGCTGGCTCGAATACGATTACACCCGTGCCATGCTGATCGGCGCGTTGTGCCACGAGCAGCCGGAAAGCGCGCTGTTCCTCGGCCTCGGTGCCGGCACGCTGACCCAGGCTTGCCTGAAGTTCTTGCCGCTGGAAGATGTCGAAGCCATCGAGCTGCGGCCCGACGTGCCGCGCTTGGCCATCGAATACCTGGGGCTGGATGACGATCCGCGGCTGTACATCCGCGTCGGCGATGCGCTGGAGCTGCTCGATACCGCCGAGCCGGCCGACCTGATTTTCGTCGACCTTTATACCGATGTCGGGCCGGGTGTCGGGCATCTGGCCTGGAGCTTTCTGGAAAACTGTCAGAAACGCCTGAATCCGGGCGGCTGGCTGGTGATCAACCAGTGGGCCACCGATGATGGCAAGCCGTTGGGCGCGGCGCTGTTGCGTGGGCTCTATCACCGGCATTACTGGGAGTTGCCGGTGAAGGAGGGCAACGTGATTCTGCTCGTGCCGTCGGAGCTGGATCAGGAGCTGGACATGGAAGGGGTGGTTGCGCGGGCCGAAGGGCTGGCGCCACGGTTGGGGTATTCGTTGCAGTCGTTGATCAAGGCGATTCGCCCCGCGACCTGATGTGTCGTCTGTAAGGGCCTCATCGCGAGCAGGCTCACTCCCACAGGGGGACGCATTCCAAATGTGGGAGTGAGCCTGCTCGCGATGGGGCCGTAAAGGGCGACACAAATCTCAAACCCCTTTGAAAATGCCCGGTCGCTTCTCAACCATCGATCGCACACCTTCCTTCGCATCCTCACTCGCCAACAACTTCTTCACCAGCGGCGGCAACCCCAGCGCCGCGGATGTTTCGCCCTCATAACGCGCCTGCCGCGCCGACATCAACGTTGCCTGAACCCCCAGCGGCGCCTGCCGGGCAATCCGCTCCGCCAGCTCAATCGCCCGGGGCAGCAAATCCTCGCTGGCCATGACTTCCTGCACCAACCCCAGATGCAACGCGTCATGCGCATCGAATTCATCCCCGGTCAGCAGCCAGCGCATCGCATTGCCCCAACCGGCGACTTGATGCAGGCGCAATGTGGCCCCGCCGAACGGGAAAATCCCGCGCTGCACTTCTTTCTGGGCAAACCGGGTGTTACTGGCGCAGAGGTTGATGTCGGCGGCGAGCATCAACTCAATGCCAATGGTCAGGCAATAACCTTGCGCGGCGACGATCACCGGTTTGCTGACTCGCGGACCCGCGAACACGCCCCACGGATCGCAACCGCCAGGCGGTGCCTGCCAGCCCTCGGCCAGGGCCGAACTGGCGCTGATCAGGTCAAGCCCGGCGGTGAAATGCTCGCCATGGCCGAACACCACCGCCACCCGCGCTTCGCTGTCAGCCTCGAACTCACCGTAGGCCAGACTGAGTGCGTTGAGCAGGTCGAGGTCGAAGGCATTGCGCTTGGCCACCCGATCCAGGCCGATCAACAGGACATGGCCGCGCCTTTCACAGGTCACACGGCTGGTAACAGGTTGATTCATCGAACAATTCCTCGGACGGGAAGGGGTTTTAGGGGGTAGGCGAGGCCGCAGGTCCGAGTCACAACGGTGAACCGTTTTAGCGCCATCCCCAGCAGGGCCGGGCCTTTGAAAAATAGACCGTCGCACGATTATCCGCAAAGCCTGTGACACAACGGTGTATCCGTCAGTTTTCCGACAAATAATGCTCCCTTTTTGGGCGAATTCCGGTATAGTGCGCGCCGGCCTTTAACCGGGCCGCGTTTAGGTAGCGCAATTCCCCGAAGTCAGCTTCGGCTGCACGTCCGCACAGCGGACTCTCCCTTGACGAATCTTTTTCATTCATTCGTTTTCGCAAATCCCCGCCGACAAAGCAGCCAGGGCGACTCTTGAGTCTTACACGGCATGCGCAGCTTTGGAGCATGGGTCTTTGCGGATGCACTTAGAGGCAGACCCATGACCCAGGAAACCGGCGGCTTCGCCGCTTTTAATCTTAATCCGAATATCCTTGCAGCCGTCATTGCGACTGGCTACGAAGAGCCTTCGGCTATTCAGCAGCAATCGATCCCGATCATCATGGCCGGCCAGGACATGATTGGTCAGGCGCAAACCGGTACGGGTAAAACCGCTGCGTTCGCCCTGCCTATCCTGCACTGCATCGATCCTGCCAAGCGCGAGCCGCAAGCCCTGATCCTGGCGCCAACCCGTGAGTTGGCGCTGCAAGTAGCAACCGCTTTCGAAACCTACGCCAAGCAAATGCCAGGCGTTACCGTTGTGGCCGTTTACGGCGGCGCCCCTATGGGTCCACAACTGAAAGCAATCCGTAATGGCGCACAGATCGTTGTCGCCACTCCGGGCCGTCTGTGCGACCACCTGCGTCGCGACGAAAAAGTCCTGTCGACCGTGAACCACCTGGTTCTCGACGAAGCCGACGAAATGCTCAAACTGGGTTTCATGGACGACCTGGAAGTCATCTTCAAGGCCTTGCCTCCAACCCGTCAGACCGTATTGTTCTCGGCTACCCTGCCACAGTCGATCCGTGCCATTGCCGAACGCCACCTGCGCGATCCGCAACACGTGAAGATCCAGACCAAGACTCAGACCGTTACCGCGATCGAACAGGCTCACCTGTTGGTTCACGCTGACCAGAAGACCTCGGCTGTATTGAGCCTGCTGGAAGTCGAAGACTTCGACGCCCTGATCATGTTCGTGCGCACCAAGCAAGCGACCCTGGACCTGGCCAGCGCCCTGGAAGCCAAAGGCTACAAAGCTGCTGCGCTGAACGGTGACATTGCCCAGAACCAGCGTGAGCGCGTGATCGACTCCCTCAAGGATGGCCGTCTGGACATCGTTGTGGCGACCGACGTTGCCGCTCGTGGCCTGGACGTTCCGCGCATCACTCACGTGTTCAACGTTGACATGCCGTACGATCCGGAATCCTACGTTCACCGTATCGGCCGTACTGGCCGTGCCGGTCGCGAAGGTCGTGCACTGCTGCTGGTGACTCCGCGTGAGCGCCGCATGCTGCAAGTGATCGAGCGTGTAACCGGTCAGAAAGTTGCCGAAGTTCGCCTGCCGGACGCTCAGGCTGTTCTCGATGCCCGCATCAAGAAACTGACCAACAGCCTGTCGCCGCTGGTTGGCGATGCTGAATCGACTCACGGTGATCTGCTGGATCGCCTGACTGCCGATATCGGTTGCACGCCGCGTGCACTGGCTGCTGCCCTGCTGCGCAAGGCGACCAACGCTCAGGCGCTGACCCTGGCTGCAATCGAGAAAGAACGTCCACTGGTGCCGAACAACGCACCGCGTGGCGATCGTCCAGAGCGCACCGGTGATCGTCCGGACCGTGGTGATCGTGAGCGTCGCGCTCCGGTTCCATTGGCCGAAGGTCGTGCCCGTTGCCGTACCGCGCTGGGCGCGCGTGACGGTATCGCGGCGAAAAACCTGCTGGGTGCCATCCTCAACGAAGGTGGTCTGGCGCGTGAAGCGATCGGTCGCATCCAGGTGCGTGACAGCTTCAGCCTCGTCGAGCTGCCGGAAGATGGTCTGGAGCGTCTGCTGACCAAGCTGAAGGACACTCGCGTTGCCGGTAAGCAGTTGAAGCTGCGTCGCTATCGCGAAGATTGATCCGCCCCCGGGCTGATTGATCGAACATAAAAAATCCCCGACTGGTTCGGGGATTTTTTTTACCTGCGATTTGTTAAATACCGCCGGTCTTGGGCCGCAGATCCTGTGGGAGCGAGCCTGCTCGCGATGGTCGTGAACGATTACGTGTGCTGTCTGAATGAGCGCGGTGCCTGTGCGTCCATCGCGAGCAGGCTCGCTCCCACAGGTGGCCAAGGGTTAATCGGCTATTGGGCCGCCACCCGCCGTGACCACCTGCACACTCATGCGCGGTGTCGCCAGATCCAGCCCGGCTTCATCCAGGTGCCGTTTCAAGGACAGGTTGAACGCCCGGGAAACTTCCCACTGCTTGATCGGCGCGGTTTTGAAGCGGGCCCGCAGAATCGCGTTGCCTGACTCGAAACTCTCGACCCCTTGAATCTCCAGCGGCGACCAGATGTTGCGTCGTTGCAGTGGATCGGCGCGCATCTTCTGGCCGACGTCGCGCATCAGTTTGATCGCGTTATCGATGTCCATGTTCGAGGGGATCGCCACGCGAAAGATCGCGTAGCCGAACTCCCGCGAGTAGTTCTTGATGCTTTTGATTTCACTGAACGGGATGGTGTGGACGATGCCGTCGATGTCCCGCAGGCGCACGGTACGAATGGTCAGGCCCTCGACAGTGCCGAGGTGACCGCCGACATCCACGTAGTCGTCGATGGCCAGGGAGTCCTCAATGATGATGAACAGCCCGGTGATCAGGTCCGCGACCAACGATTGTGCGCCGAAACCGATGGCCAGACCGATCACGCCGGCACCGGCCAGCAGTGGCGTAACGTTCATGCCCATGTTCGCCAGGGCGACGATCAGCGCGACGATGAAAATCGCCACGAACAGCACGTTGCGGATCAGCGGCATCATCGTCTGCGCACGCGCGTTGGCCTGGCCTTTGCGCGAGCGGGTGAGGGCGTGGTGCACCGCCGTGTCGCTGAGGATCCAGATCAGCCAGGCAAAAATCAGTGTGCCGCCGAGGCTGAACAGTTTGACGCTGACTTCATGGCCTTCGCCTTCGGTGAACGCAATCAGCGACATGCCCCAGACCCGCAGGCCAAGTTCGATGAACGCCAGCCACACCAGCAAGTGGGCGAGGGTATAGAAGAAGCTTTTCAGACGTTCGGAATACAGTGCATGACGCTTCACGCCACGTTGCGGTTTCAGTGCATGCCGGCGTACCAGTCCGTTGATGACCATGCACAACACCAGCAGCACGGTGCAGATCAGCGATTGGCGCAACGCGGTGCTGGTGTCGCCGGCGGAAACGAACGTGGCGAACAGCGAGATGGCCACCAGAACCAACGCTGGCATGTACCAGAAAGTGCCGAGAATCTCGATGGTGTCGCTGAGTGCGCGGCGGGTCAGGCGCCGGGATAGCGGTTGGTTGCGGATCAAGTGGGCGATGGGGCGTCGGAAGCGCAGGATGAACAGCCCGGTAGACAGCGCGGCCAGCACGTTGGCGATGGTGGCGGCGGTGTGCGCCAAATGGCTGCCGAGGCTGGCGACCAGTCGCGGGTCGTTCAAGGCTTCGCCGAACGCGGCAAAACTGCCGATCAGCCACAGCGGCCGAAAGGCCTGATGCCGCAGGATGTACAAGGCGCGGTGGCGGTGTGGCCCGTCGAGCAAGGAAAAGGCGATCACACAGATCGCCGAAAAACACGTGCCGACCACCAGCGCATAGGCCAGCACCATCGCCAGGCTTTTGCCCAATGACGAGGGCAGGGCGTAGGTCATGTAGACGGTCATCACCAGGGCGATCAGCCAAGGCCCGAGTTTGCGCAGGGCAAAGCGCAACATGTCGAGGGCCTTGGGATGCTGCGGTAATTCTTCGGTCAGGCCAAAGCGCATCCGTACCCGGTGACCGAGCCAGATCAGCGCGGCGGCCAGCAGGCTCCAGACCATCAGAATCATGGCGAAGCCAAAGATGATCGGCAGCCATTCATTGGCCGGCAACACCAACCCTGCCAGTTCTTCCTTGGCCAGATCAAACTCGTCGGACCAGCGTGTGAGCGGGCTGTCAGCGCCGGAGAATTGTTTTTCAAAATTGGCCAGCGTGCCGCCAATCAGGCCCAACACGCCTTCTTCGGCAGCCGGTTGGGCTTTTTTGGTGGCGTCGCGCAGCTTCTTCAGGTCGGCCAGCAATTTGCTGCGTTGCTGATCGTTCTCCAGTGACTTGATGACTTCGTCGAGGGATTGCCCGAGGGGTTCTTGCGCCTCGGGCTGGGTTTTCGCCGAGCTGTTGAGCAAGCTCGGTAAACCGACGGCCTGGGCCGGCATGACCGGCAGCAGCGCCATCAGGCAGACGAGGAAAAGGCTGGGCAGGGCAAAAAGACGAGCGAACACTAGGCGGTCAACCTTGAAAAGAGCAGGTCGACCGAGTGTACGAGCCCGCCAAAATCAATGCGAGCCGAGGGCGAGGATTTATTCGTTGAGTTTGGCGAGGATCTTGAAGACCACGGTAGCGAGGATGGTCAGCATGCCGATCCACATCGCGAACACGCCGGCATTCTTGTCGCGGAAGTTGAAGCCGATCGCCAGCAGGATCATCCCGGCAAGAATCGGGATCAGCATGGCGTGAAATGAAGACATCGAGATCATGAGCGACTGCCTTGTCGGAGGGGATAATTTAAGTCTAGCGTTTTTAACACGTGTAGGAGCCGGCTTGCCGGCGATAGCGATTTCAAGGACGCCATCGCCGGCAAGCCGGCTCCTACAGGGATTACGGCAGCTCTTGGCTGGCGTAGAACGCGCTCAGCACTTTCACCAGGTGCGCCAGATCATGACTGCCGCACAGCTCGCGGATCGAGTGCATGGCGAATGTCGGCAGGCCGATGTCCACGGTGCGCACGCCCAGGTGGCTGGCGGTGATCGGGCCGATGGTCGAGCCGCAGCCCATGTCGCTGCGCACCACGAAGCTTTGCACCGGCACTTCTTCGGCCATGCACAGATGGCGGAAGAACCCGGCGGTTTCGCTGTTGGTGGCGTAACGCTGGTTGCTGTTGACCTTGATCACCGGGCCGGCGTTGAGTTTCGGGCCGTGGTTGGCGTCGTGCTTGTCGGCGTAGTTGGGGTGTACGCCGTGGGCATTGTCGGCCGAGACCAGCAGGGATTTCTGAATGGTGCGTACGAATTCATCACCTTCGGGCAACAAGCGACGCAGCGTCTGTTCCAGCATCGGGCCGTCAGCGCCACAGGCCGAGCAGGATCCGACTTCTTCGTGGTCATTGGCGACCAGTACGCAGGTTTCGTCGGTTTCAGCCGTCAGCAACGCTTGCAGGCTGGCGTAGCAGGACAGCAGGTTGTCGAGGCGCGCACCGGCGATGAAGTCGCCATGCAGGCCGATGACCGCAGCGCTCTGGGTGTCGTAGAAGCTCAGCTCGTAGTCGAGCACCACGTCGGCGTTCAGGCCATGTTCGAGAGCAAGTTGATTGGTGAGCACGGCGCGGAAGTCCACGCGCTCGTCACCGGCGAACTGCGCGAGGATCGGCGGCAATTCGGTCTGGGCGTTGATCGCCCAACCCATGTTGGCTTCACGATTGAGGTGAATGGCCAGGTTCGGAATGATCGCAATCGGCGTCTTGAAGTCGATCAGCTGGCTCTCGACCTTGCCGTCGCGGCGGAAGGTCACGCGGCCCGCCAGGGATAGATCGCGGTCGAACCACGGAGCCAGCAGTGCGCCGCCATACACTTCGACACCCAGTTGCCAGAAACCCTGGCGTTGCAGTTCCGGCTGGGGTTTGACCCGCAGGCACGGGCTGTCGGTATGGGCGCCGACCAGGCGGATACCGCCGTGCAGGGGAGAGTGACGGCCCATTTTGACGGCGACAATCGAAGAGTCGTTACGGGTGACGTAGTAACGGCCGTTGGCTTCAGTGGTCCAGGGCTCGCGTTCGTCGAGACGCTGATAGCCCGCCGCTTCCAGGCGCTGAACAAGGCTGGCGGTGGCATGAAACGGGGTAGGGGAGGCCTTGAGGAAATCGATCAGGCCTTGGTTCAACTCTTCGCGCATAAATAGCTCCAGACAGCAATGGCGCAAGTTTACCGTATTGGCTGGAGAATTGGCGGTGGGCTGCTGATGGAGTGGCCCCCCAATTGACTCGGAGTAGATCCTCTGTAGGAGCGAGGCTTGCCCGCGAAAGCGGACTGTCAATCAAAGTTGATGTCGAT
>NZ_JAHBDB010000061.1:0-28156 GCF_019956105.1 Pseudomonas sp. BF-RE-25 | reverse complement strand
GTTCCGACGATGGCGTCTCTGAAAACGCCATCGTCGGAACGCCGCCCGCAGCAAGCTGGCTCCTACAGGTCCGATTTCTCCTGCACAGGTGGAGGTGCTGCTTATGGGTAGGTTGCTCATCCTCGGTCTTGTCTGCGCCATGACCGCCCCGCTCGTTCATGCCAGGGCCATCCCGGACCCGGCGCAACGGCATGCGCCGGGCAATGAAGCCCTGCAAAAACCGATTGCCCAGGCCGGTTACAGCATTGGCGTGAACTACCAATTGCAATGCGCCGGTTGCCACTTGGGCAATGGCATGGGTTCTGCCGCGAATGACACGCCCCGGATGGCAGGGTTTGTCGGCAACTTTCTGAAAGTGCCGGGCGGCCGCGAGTTTCTCGTGCGCGTGCCGGGCATGTCGCAGTCCGCGCTGGACAACGCGCAATTGGCTGACCTGCTCAACTGGTTGATCCGTGCCGACGGAATGGCGGGTAAAAGCACGCCGGCCGACTATCAGCCTTACAGCGCCGACGAAGTAGCGGAACTGCGCGCAGAAACCATGCTCAACCTCCCCGGCACCCGCGCCGGCCTGATCCAGCAAATGCGTGCGCAAGGCATCGCAATTGAAGACGGGATGAACAACTGACAACGGTTTGAACCAAAGCCGTCATTGCAAAAACGGGGGGCCCGTTCCCCCGCCCTTCCGCTGCGCCAACTCTCCTCTGCGATAACAAGACGACCTTGCGGCAAACGCCGTGCAGGCGTCTCACCGTGGCTTGCCCGGCACCTTGTGTCCGAGCGCATTTTTATTTATGGATGTTGTCTGAATCCGTAGCTATAGGATGAATGTCTGCACAGTGGTGCTAAAGTGACAGCACCTGTCTTCGTCTCACCGGATTTACGCATTTGAGGGTGCAAACCTGTCACAAGTATGAGCAGCTTGTCGGTGACGCTGAGGCTCTCGAATGAGGGCTATGTTGACCTGAATCTCGTCATCACCGAGCGCAAGGGAAAGCAAATGAGGTCTAAAGATGATATTTGAGCCCAACAGTACCCGTTCCGTTCTCCAGCGAAGAAGCAGCACCAGTATCGTTATTCAGGCCGGTCTCGATTGCGTTGCGGTAACCGGTGTTGCGTGGTTCTTGATCAATTATCACATCGGCTTCATCTCGCAAGACTACGTCATCATGCTCTTGCTGCTGCTTGGCGCGTTGGCCGTCGTGTACGACCACTATGCCATTTACCGCAGCAATGTCGGGTTCACTGTCAAAGCCTTCAAGCTTCTGAAGGCATGGACCGCGACCTTTGGTTTTCTCGTTGCCATGGCTTTCCTGACCAAAACCAGCGAACGGTATTCGCGGCTATTGGTTGGGGAGTTATTTGTTCTCGGCTATTTCGCCCAGTTGTTTTTGCACCTCGCCACACGGGAAATGCAGAAGAAATTTCTGGCCCACCCGACGCAACTGGAAAATTCACTGATCATTGGCTCGGGCGAACTGGCCAGTTACCTCCACAAGAAAATCAGTAACAACCCCTGGCTCGGTGAACGCATCGTTGGCTGTGTGTTGATTGGCGCGGACGATGACTGGGCAAAGGAAGGCGTGGAAGGCGCACCACGCCTGTCGATACTGGGCAATATTTCTGATCTTGATGAGTTGGTTGTCAAACACGCCATTCGTACCGTCTATTTTGTGACCCCAGTGGGCGGCTCCGAAGTTATCCAGAAGGTTTATTTAAGCCTGTTCGATAAACACGTCAGGGTTAACTGGGTGCCTGACATTTTCGCCTTGAAGTTGATCAACCACAGCGTTCGCGAGATTGCCGGCATTCCCGTGCTGACCTTGTCCGAAACTCCGCTGATGGGGATGCGACTGTTCCTGAAGAATCTCGAAGACAAGGTCGGCGCTTTCCTGATCCTGCTTTTTGCGGCGCCCGTGTTGGCGTTAGTTGCCCTTGCGATCAAGATCGACAGCCCCGGCCCCGTGTTCTTTCGTCAGCAACGCATGGGGTGGAGCGGCGAAGTTTTCCGTATCTGGAAGTTCAGAAGCATGGTGGTCCATCAGTCGTCGGACGGCACCGTCAAGCAGGCACAAAAGAATGATCCACGCGTAACCAGGGTGGGCGCCTTTATTCGCAAAACCAGCCTCGATGAGCTGCCGCAATTGTTCAACGTGTTGATGGGCGAAATGTCGCTGGTGGGGCCTCGCCCGCACGCGATTCAACACGACGTGCAGTACTCGCCCGATGTCTCGGGCTACTTTGCGCGACATAACATTAAACCGGGTATCACCGGGCTGGCGCAGGTGCGGGGCTTGCGTGGTGAAACGAGGGATATCGAGCAGATGATTCGGCGGGTTGACTCGGACATCGAGTACATCAACAACTGGTCGCTCTGGCTCGACTTCATCATTCTGGTACGAACGATATCGGCCTTCTCCGGCAAACAGGCCTATTAATGCGTGGTGAAACTGTAGGAGCAGTCGAGCGTCGACCGGCTGCCCCTAAAGTTCGTCGCACAATGACGGGAACAGGTCCAGCGTGCGCTCGACCTCATCGGGGTCGATAGTAAAGCCATTGCCCGCGGGAGTACCGACGACAAAACCAAAGTGTTGATGATCACGATCGGTCAGGTACTTGAAATAGCAGATGAAACGATCAGGAGGTTGCAACACCAGCAGCGAACCACCCGGCGGCAATACATTAACCCCATGGATCAGTTGACTGCCCTCGACCCCTACCACGGTTCTCGCCCCGGCGCAGGTTGCGACGATGGTCGGAACATCGCACAGCGCAGGGTCGAGAATGCGAAAACCTCGACGATCACGCAGGCGTTCAGCCAGCTCCATTTCGTTACGCAACAAGCGTAAATCGCCGCGGCCACCTCTCAGGATGAACACGCCTGGATGAGCGCTTGTGTTGACGTGGGACAGCAACTTTTCGCCCATTGCACGGAAGCGCAGATGCTTATGGCGATTTTGGCTTATGTCGTCAAAGATCACGAGCTCACGAAAAAACGTATTACGTAAACGAACTGGCTTCATACCAAGCCAGTCCTCATAACCGGGCGTGTGAAGGATGCCGTTCCTGCTGGTGGAAACAATGTTGGCGCAAGCCGCTGTCGTCACTGGAACGCCTTCGTTGCAGGCCAGTGAATAGGTCAGGCAATCGTCCGTTAACCAACTGCCAAACCACTTGTTGCCCCCTGCCGTGCAATACAAGGCCCCGCGCTCGATTTCGTTTTCGACGCGAACCCCTGGCAACCGGCCAACGCCAGGCGTCAACCAGGATTTGGCGTTTCCTTTGTAGAGCGCACCATCGATCAACCAGGCATCTTTGAGCAAATATCCTCGGGTCGGTCCATGGTCAACACGACCGACGCCTTCCATTGTGCGACGAGGATGCTCATGGGGATAAAAAAGTTTCTCTTCCCACCCCGTCACACGTTCAAGTTGATTGGGAAGAAAGAAGGCGGGTTGAGCAAACGCGATTTCACCCGGCGCAATGTCCCAGGTTTTCACCGCCATACTTTGCAGCGTTAACGCTGGTTTGCGGGCAAGGCGTGTTTTAAAAAGGTGTTTATACGCAGCCAGGCTCCACTTTGCCGGACCGCCACTTGCCAACGCGTTGAATTCCGACATAGACACCCCCGCGTAATATGATCAAACAGCACTTACAGCCAAATACTTTTTAAAATCGCCCACCTATTCAAGCACAGAGAATAGTTTGCAGAATGGGCGGCGATTTCAAATGAGCATAGCGACTACGCAAGTTATCGAGCAGCGCGGCGCTCGGTTCTCTGAAACAATGGAGGTACAGTTTGAACAGTCCCCCAAAGCCCATTTCACGATAACGATTAGCAACTTCTTCATCACTTGGCCCGTCGGGTATTCCAAGATGAAGTGTCAAATGTTTGCCTTCAACAGCAAAAAGCGGCGCCTCCCACAGAAACTGCGCAGCGCCAATCCTGGGCAGCCGAACAAACACATAGCCATGGTTTCCCAGCGTATCGACATCACCGCCGCGCCTTCTTTTCCACTCAAGAAGTCCGTCGTCCGGACGTGCCAGACACGTCCCGATATCGTAGTAATCAAATCCGTTTTCTATTGCCCACTCAAGCGCCATGAACGTGGTGATGGAATTGATTTCACGTAATTTTTTGGCATCCGAGAACACCTCGTCAGGGTAGCCGAAACGTACGGTGCTCCAGTAGCGCTTGCCCGCGCGGGTAACGACGCACCCCAGATGGCAGGCAACAATCTGGTCTTCCAACACCACCAGATCGAGGCGTCCGGCACTTTTAGCCACCCGTTGAACTTCATGTGATGCAATTTGCGAGGCGGCTGCGCCATGACGGGCCCTGGCATAGGGTTGAAGCATTTCCCGATCCGCCGTTTCAATCTCGTCATCGTTCAATGCTTGCTTCATACCGTAGCGCAACCGGTTCTTGCGTAGATTGCGCCGTAACTCGGTGTTGTATCGCGCCGTAATTTCATCAATGGATCGGCGCAGCGGCACGACAGCACTCAGGTATTGCGGCACATACAATGCACCCCAGGTCGGCATGTCACTGACAACGACCGTGCGGTCTGATTTCGGCAGGCTATCAACCCCTTGAGCTTCAGCCCCCAAGAGCACCTTCACAAATTCCCGCTGGGATCTTCTGCCCACATAAAAAATGTCGTAACGGCTGTTTTCCCGCAGTTTGAACCTGGCAATTTCCCAGCGCCAAACACAGGCGCGTGCGGCTATATCGCGTAACCAGGCGAGCGCTTTTCTTAGCTCAAATCGCATGGAAGGCGACATTAACTTGCGTATCAGTGTTGATATATATGCTTTCATTTGAGTTTTCAAACCAATAAATCAAACACTCGAAATGAGAGTCGATAGCTCATCACGCTTTTCAAAATATGCGGCAAACCATAACTACCGATATGATGTGCGCTGTTTCTTGAATGTACGCCCAGCTATGTTTCTTGCGAAAAACTCGCCATTCACTCTCTGAAATCAAGATTTTCTGACGTCATTTATTCGTCTCCAACCTAACAAAAAACACTCCCCAACTCACCCGCCGAGTCGGTAATACAAGGCTGAGTAAAGATGCTGGCGCATAGTTTTGCAAGATATTTCAGACGTGTTTTTCAGGCAGCCCGAAGATTAAAACTGACGTCAAATTCCTGTTACGTCAGGAACTTCGACAGATGAGTGTGCGTAATAAAAACTTTGGGTTACCCACGATATAGCGAGTGAATAATCGCTTTGGCTCACTGAGCAGCCTGAACACCCACTCACAACCGAGGCGACGCACCCATTGCGGAGCACGCGTCACCTTGCCGCCGAGAAAATCCAGGATCGCCCCACCGCATACCACCAGGCATGGCACGCCGCTGGCGGCCAGCCTCGCGGCAACGACTTCCTGCTTGGGCATGCCCATCCCCAGCACCACCAGTTCCGGCAGTGACTGACGGGCAAGATTGACGTAATCATCCACCCCTGCGAAACCATGGTGAGCAGAGACGACATTGACCGCAAACACCGCTTCGCTATGCCGCACCGCATTGGCCAGAAAGGTCTCCTCAGTTCCCCAGAACGCCACGCGCCGGCCCTTGTAGGCGGCCAGTAATTTGGGGATGAAATCGGTGCCGTTCATATTCAGACCCGGCTCGAGACCGAGTCGACGAAACAGGATGGCCATGCCGGAGCCATCCCGTAACAACACGTCAGCCGCCGACAACGCGTCGTAGTAAGCGGGGCTGGCCGTCACCAGGTTCATGGCATGGGCATTGACGAATCCAAGCACTGTCGTCCCCTCAGACCGGGACAACGCATCAATCAATTGTTGTTCGTCGCCAGCATCGCGAACCACCCTGAGTTTGCGCAGGATGGTTTGCCAGTTGTGCTGCCAGGATAAGGGGTGCATCAGGTGTCATCTCGCTTCGAACGTACCCAGTCGACCTGGCGCTTGAGCACAAAGCCAATGTACAGCGGGATTTTCTTCAACGCGTAGAACGGCGCATACAACAAGGCTGAAAACGCGATGATCCCGCGACCGAACCGACTCCATGCCAGCAAGACAGACACGCCCAACAGCGCGAGCCCGAAAGACGCTATCAAGGCTGGCGCCAACGCGCCGCCGAGCAACACCACCAGCCAGGAGAGGCAAAAGGCGACCACCAGCAGCAACGTCAGCAAGGCCAGCGGCGGGACCAGTAAATCCGCGGTCATTGCCAGAAGGTTCAAGTTGCCTTTGCGGATAGCCTCTATCAGCAACGTTGGCGCATCACTGAGGATGACCCCGAGATGACCATGCTCCCAGCGTGTACGCTGGGTACTCAGGCCTTCGTCGCTGCGCGGGAAATCACTGCTGACCAACGCACCGGGGCAAAACAGGGGCGGTTTGCCGCTTCGGCAGAAATCCAGGCCCATCTTCAAATCTTCGACGATGTGGCCACTGGCTAATTCGATCAACGCCAGATCCCGCCAGACGAACGCCATTCCCGAGCCCATCAACGAACAAGGTAACCCCAGGCGGGCCCAACCCTGCGCTCGCACCCGATTCTTCACGCACCAGGCAAACTCGGCAATCTGCACTTTCAAACCGGAACCTGCAGGTGCATGCATCAAGTACAGGGCCTGTGCTGGACGGCCGGAGTCGATGCAGCACAGTGCCAAACGCTCAATCGAGCCTTCACTCACCCTCGAATCGGCATCGACAACAATCATCACGTCCGGTGCATCGCTGGCCAGGTAACGCACCCCGAAGTCCAGTGCATACCCCTTGCCTCGCTGCTGAGCATTGCTGCGTTCCACCACCTCGGCACCCGCGGCGCGGGCCAGCGCGGCCGTGTCGTCAGAACAGTTGTCCGCGACAACCACCAGGCGATCGCCCGCCAGCAGTTGCGGCAGAATGCTGTTCAACGTCGCGACGATCAGCGAGGACTCATTGTGAGCCGGCACCAACACCGCCACCCTCGGTCGCGATCCTTGTGCCGGTGCAAGCGATCGCACTGTCAGGCTGGCCAGCAGCACCTGCACAAACAACACCAACACCGGCAGGACGATGAGTATCAGCAGTGCACTGAACAGCCAACCCAGTAACGTGATCATGCGTGCACCTTGAACAATTCAGCCAGCTTGGCCGCTTCGGTATCGATATCGTGCCGCTCCAGCACGCGCTGATACGCGGCATCGCCCATCCGCTGCAACACCTCGACAGGTTGCGCGAGGCAGTCGGCCAGCGCCACCGCCAACTCATCCACGGCGCCCGCGGGAAACAACCAGCCGTTCTCACCCTGACGCACCAGTTCGGGAATACCCGCCACGTAGGTCGTCAGCACGGGCCGGCGCAAGGCCATGGCTTCCATGATGACCACCGGCAAGCCCTCGGCGAAGCTCGGCAATACCAGGGCCCGCGCCGCCAGGATTTCCGTCCGCACCTGATCGCTGCTGATCCAGCCGGTAATGCGCACCTGCGCCTGCAAGCCATGCCGCGCAATCAGGGTTTCGATCTCTGCACGCATTTCCCCGTCGCCGGCCAGTACGATCTCGAACACCACGCCTTGCGCCGCCAGTTTTCGCGCCGCCTCAAGCAACAACAGTTGCCCCTTCTGCTCGCACAAGCGCCCCACGCACACCAACCGCGGCACGGACGGCACAGCGACAGTCGGCACCTCATGAAACGCCCGCTCCAGGCCGCAGTGAACCACCTTGACCTTTTCCCAATGCGCATGCTCAACCCAGCGAAACAACTGGCTGCGTCCATAGGAACTGATCGCTGCGACAAACGCCGCGCG
Source organism: Pseudomonas sp. BF-RE-25 (assembly GCF_019956105.1). NCBI lineage: Bacteria > Pseudomonadati > Pseudomonadota > Gammaproteobacteria > Pseudomonadales > Pseudomonadaceae > Pseudomonas > Pseudomonas sp. BF-RE-25. Next base: position 20,387 of record NZ_JAHBDB010000061.1, on the reverse strand, counting down.
CCGGACTTTCTCGCCCAGATGGATAAATTGTGGTTTGTCGAACTCTTCCGGGCCGTGCACGGTAAAGCTGTACGCAGGCCCGCCGAGCGCATGGGCCAACATCACCACCTCGGTTGAATTGGTGCCGAAATGCGCATGCACATGCCTGGCGCCGAACACTTGCAACCAGGACAACAACCGGCACGCCTCGAACAAATAGATCACATGGTACGGCCACGGCCGATCGGCACGCTGGCCCATGCGCAACGCCAGCCACAGCGTCGAAAAAAAGCGTCGTGGCTGAGCGCGCAGCACTTGCAGCACCGGCCCTGCCAGCGCTTTGACTCCGCCCTGCAACACATAGTGGGTCTGGGCTTGTTCGGACACGTCCTCGGCATCCACCAACTGCGCATCCCAGCCGCGCAGGGCAATGCGCTGCACTTCAAAGCCCTGACGCTCCAATGCCAGAATCTCGCGACGAATGAAGCTATGGCTGACTTTGGGGTATTGATTGATGAAATAAGCGATACGCATAAGCACCAAGCCTGGCTGTCGTTGCGGTGAATGATTACAGCGGGGCATCCCACAGTAGTTCAGTGGCCTGGAACGTCAATCAGCCCCACGCGGGTGGCTATAACTGCCAATCAACACACCGTCTATCTTTTTGAACGTGTCCTCCAGCAACTCGTAACGCCTGCGGTACATGGCGCGTTTTTTCGAAGCGATACTCTCAAGCGGTTTGCTCGACGGGGCCATGGGGATTTCAAAGAAGTCTTCCCGCGCTGAAGGTGTCGCGCCATGCTCCAGCCAGATCACATCGTAATTGGCCGCCAGGTCCTGGGCTTTTTCAGCACCAAAATAGGCGTGCCGGTGATGACGGAACCCGTCGCTTACTGCGTATATCCTTTCAACGCCAATCCGGGTTGCGATGTATTTAATGACTTCAATCAGAAAACTTCGCGGCCGAAGGCCTTCGAAACTTTTTGTCAGCTCCCGATAAATGTCCAGGGAGCGTTCGCTCTCCACTCCTTTGTGAATCCCTTGCACGGCACCGATGAAAATACACAGTTCACCCTCGGTGCAACACAAGGTGAACGCAATCGATGCAATGCGTAAATCACCCTGAAACAGGTTCAACACCAACTCGCCTTCACGCATAAACCAAATGGGGCGATCCAGTACCAGGGAACAATCGGCAGCGAAGGTCGACAAGTCACTCAACACCAGACTTTCACTTCGACCAAACAGCAATAACTGCGGACAGCTTTTTGTCACCACCTCATAGTGCGAGGCCAACACACTCAGTCGGTCCTGAGGGTTCCAGCTTTTACTGATGTAGGGCCAATGAACGACCCCCACACAATCCCCGCCCAACTTCGCAAAACCGGCGCTGCCCAAAGCGTTCGACATGCGCCCCGTGAACAGCTTCAGTTCAGCCCAGTTCTTCGCCACTAAAATCATTAGCTTGAGCTTGTTTTTCACGGCTCTCAATGAATAACCTGCGTGTAAAGAAAACGCGTTTTTCAGCAGTTGCCAGTTATTCATTTAAGTCTCACTTGTATTCGATCAACGCGGACTTGCGAGCGCCGAACCTGTTCAAAAGAAACTTCAATTGCCCCAGCATCTCGGGAAACTTCCCCAGCACCAGAAAGAATGCCTGCAGCCAGTTTTCCCGCGCGGAACCCGCACCCCGACGGGCCAGGCGCACGACTTGCAATGGATAGACCAGCAGCAACAGCAGGCCGGCCCCTCCCAGCACCAGGCTGGCGAGAACAGTTGCCAGCGGAATGCCCAGGCCCCAGAACCAGGCGCGGCGTGACTCACGCAACCAATGCTGCTCGGGGGCCGCCCCATGCAAATAAGCACCTTCGGCAAAAGCGTAACCGCCGCGCAAGGTTCGCTTCCACCATTGGCCGAACCGGGTCATGGTCGCATCGTGCAGGGTCATTTCCTCTGGCAGCCGCCAGACTTTCCAGCCCTTGGCACGCAGCCGCACACACAATTCGGGCTCTTCCCCGGCAATCAGATCCGGTCGAAACCCCGACACTTCGGCAAAGGCCTCAGCCCGCATCAGCGCATCGCCCCCGCAGGCCTTGGCCTCACCTATCGGCGTGTCCCATTCGAGATCGCACAACAGGTTGTAAATCGAATGTTGAGGAAAGCGCTCACGACGTCGTCCACACACCACCGCCACCTCAGGATGCGCATCCAGAAAGGCTTGCGCCTTTGACAGCCAGCCGCCGACGACCTCGCAATCACCATCGACGAACTGCACGTGACGCAGCGAAGGCAACAGGCGTTGCACGCAGGCAAATCCTTCATTGCGCGCACGTGCAGCCGTAAACGGGATGCTCATATCCAGCTCGACCACCTCGACACCAAGCGCCTGCGCCATTGACACCGAACCATCGGTTGAGCCCGAGTCGACATAAACAACCTGCTGCGCCGCATCAACCAGCGACGCCAGGCAACGCTGCAACCGCAGGCCTTCATTACGACCGATGACAACAACACCCATGCCGGTAGTCATGACGTTCACTCAGCGCCGCCATCGAAACAGGCGTTCGGATAACTCATGAGTATTCCTCAGTTTCTACTGACTTCCTTTTCTTGATGGTCGCGGGCACACCCACGGCTACCGAGTCGTCGGGTACGTCGGTCAGCACCACGGCGTTGGCGCCGATCACGACATTGTTACCAATGCGGATGTTGCCCAATACCTTGGCCCCGGTGCCGATATCCACATTATTGCCAATCACCGGGGCAATCGGCTCGTTCACATTCTTCAGGCCCACGACGACGCCATTGCGGATCCGGCAATCATCGCCAAACTGCGCATAGCCACTGATCACAATGCCGCCGAAATGATCGATGACGAAGTTGCGCCCGATCACGACTTCACAGGGCAACTCGATGCCCGTCACGATCTGCACCAGTTTGAAGAGCACTTTGTAGATAAAGGAGAGCACTTTGCGTAACAGTGCCGGGCGCACACCGTAGCGCCAGCGCCCGAAGCGATAAACCAGCATGACCCAGAATCCCTGAGCGCCCCAGTCACCGCCATAGGCACGCAAGTCCGCCCGTATATTCTCGAACATTGATTGACCTACCGTGTGGGTTGGGTAGCGAATCGGGTATCACGCAGCAGCGCCCAAGTGGCACGCGTATGCTGCCAGCACACCGAGATGGCAGCACGGCCGCGACCTTTGAGCAGCGCCTTCAGCGCCAGAACCAGATCCCCCAGGCAAACCAGGAACATATGCCAGGCCAAGCCCAGCAGACCGTGGTGCTTGCGGAAGTACAACAGTTCGCTTTCGATTTGCATCTTGGGTATTTGCCGACTGACCGCGTTGAGCTCAACCACCGTTTTGGCACTTTCACCACCGATATGCACCACCGTGGTATGCGGGTAAAAAACCACTTTCCAACCGGCCTGTTTAACGCGTTTGCAGTGGTCAACTTCCTCGTAGTAAAGGAAGTAGCGCGGGTCGAACAAGCCCACCTGGTCGATGACTTCCCGGCGAATCAGGTAATAGCACCCGGGCACCCAGTCGCACTCACGGACCGAGGCGTGATCCCAGTCCATGTCATCCACCCTCTTCACCACGGGGAAAAACCATTCAAGCCCGGTACGCGAGAGGAAGACATTCAGCGGCGTCGGGAAGTAGCGACACGAAGGCTGCAAATCGCCTTCCCGACCAACCAGCCGAACGCCGAGGACACCGCAATCCGGATGAGCCTCCATGTAGTCGAGGGTTTTTTTCAGGGTATCGGCGGCAACGAAGGCATCGGTATTGATGAGCAACGCGTACTTGCCCTGCAAGTGTTCAACCAACTGATTGTTGGCGCGGCCAAAGCCCACATTGTTTTCATTGGCCACCAACAATGCCTCTGGGCAAACATTTTCCAGACGCTCCAGTGAATTATCGGCAGAGGCATTGTCCACGACCAGATAGCGCGTCAGATCCGCACTGTTTGACTGGCGCAATGCATCAAACATCGGCTGCAACAGCTTCGCTGTGTTGTAGTTGACGACCAGCACATCGAGGGGAGTATTGATCATTTTGGTGACTCGCCAAAAAAGTACTGCACTCGCATGGCCATCAGCGCCGGCTCCACGCTTGGATCGTAGGCACCGTTGCGCTCTCTGATCATGTCCATCCACGGATAGTCGTTGCAGCGCGTCTCGAATTTTTTCATCAGCTCGTCAACGGTACAAATGACCCTCGCTGGATTGCCCGCGACCACGACACCAGGCGGAACATCTTTCCTGACAACAGCACCTGCGGCGACAATTGAACCCGGACCTACGGTCACGCACGGCATGATGATCGCAGCATGCCCGACAAAGCAGTTGTCACGGATGTCGACAGGTCCGACAGAATCGAGTTTTACGTTGTAGATAGTGGAGAAGAAAACGGCTCCATCGTGGCAGAACAGCGTGCAATCCGCTAAAGCGATATTGTTGCCGAGGCGCACCAGCGAAGGGTCCGCGATATTGCACCCGATATTGATCCACACATTGCTGCCGACGGAATGCAGCGATCCCCAGCGCGCCAGATATCGAGCCCACTCGAACCCGTCAGGATTACAAAACCGTTTAAAGAGCCAGCGTCCCCGCCCCGTTTTGTTGACGTAATAACTTACAGCACGTCTTGCCAGCCCTATCATCCTGTCAGCCTCACAAATCCTGCGATGTTCATCCGTGCCAGAGCCAGGTACACCCCGGTTTTTTTGATTGTAGTATCAGGAATATCTGCCCGCCGGGCCTGCTTGATGATTGAGATGATCTGCCAGCCTCAGGGCAAGCTGTAAAAGTGGCATGGTCGGATTGCTCGCACCGGCTGTAGGAAAGACACTACTGCCCGCCACGTAAAGATTGTCGGTGCCGAACACTTTGCAGTTCTCGTCGACCACACCGGACTCAGGCGCCGAGGCCATCCGTGTAGTCCCCATATGATGAGCATGGGGCGCCACTTTCAGTGGCACAGAGACGTCATACACGTACTCATCCAGCTTGACGAAGCCCAGCCCCGTCTCGGCAAAACACTTGGCGACCTCCAGCCCTATCGATTTGATGGTGTGTCTGTCTTCGGGGACCAGCTCCCAGTTGATGTTGACCTTGCGCATCCCCAAGGCATCTCGCGCTTCGAGCAAATTGACGCGACTGTTGCGGTTGGGAAATTGTTCGATGAGGGTGGTAATCACCCCGTCGCCAGGGCAATTGAAGTTCGTAATGAAATCGATCTTGTGCGCCAACCCGACGTCGCAGACGAGGGTCTCCAAAAAGTCCTTGATGGCTGCCATTCGCCCATAGGCCTTCACTTCCTCCAGCAGCGCAGCAGAGATGTTCCCTTTACCTGACTGATAGTGCGCGACAAACGCGTCGGTGGTGAAATACTGCCGAGGCTCGGTACTCTGCCCCTCCCCCAGAATGAAGGTGCCCAGGTCGAGGTTCAGGTGTTCCATGAAACATCTGCCGACGAAACCGTCCTTGCTGACAATGCCGGCGGATGCCAGGGACTCGCTGTTCATCAGTTGCCGGGCATTCTCGATGGCGCCCATTGCCAGAATGAATTGCTTTGCCTTCACTCGTTCCCGGTGTTTCTCGTAATCGGACACAACGACGGTGGCTATGCCGCCGGTCTTGGCATCGAACTCAAGATCGACACAGTTGCAATTGATAAAGACATCAAGCCCCTCGGTCTCTTGAAGTTCCTTGGCGTACTTTTGTGCAAATCGTGTCGGCGGGCTCAGCAGGAAACGATCCGCTTCAAAGTCGTCGCCGCCCATAGACACATTGATGGCCTTGAACCCCGCATCCGCCGGAAGATCCACGATGGCCATGGCCGCCGGCAGATAACGCTCGATCTCGGAAAACGCGATGGGCCAGCCGGGCAGTTTGACGGGAGGAGCCACTTCGAAGTCTGACTTCTCGAAGGGACGGCAACGCCCCGCCCAGTGGTTGGACGTGCCGCCGAGAAAGCGCAAGCGTGTTTCTTGTGCGTAGACATCCATGCCTGTCGAGGGGCAGTCATATAGGGCTTGCGAGGGCTGCGAATATTCGTGCCCCCCGCCCTCGAGAAGCAGCACGTGTCGACCATTCCCGGCCAGGCGCAACGCCAGCGTGATGCCCGCCGGCCCGGCCCCGATGATGCAGAAGTCATAGTGATCGCGGAGTTCTTTCTGCGATTGGTAATCTTTGATCATGTTCGCGTTTGCCGAAAATACTGGGCCGGCAACACCCAGCCGTTGACGACGACAAACCCGCTTTTTTCAGAAGAAGGCGAAGCAAGGAGCGAGGGCAGTCCAAATGTCACGCCCCCCAGACTTAATAGAGCAAACGCCTGGAGGAGTTCTCTGCGCCCCATCGCAAAGGTATTCAAATCAAGTTCACTCATGCTTCAAGCTCCCCGACATTGAAACTGAAAACCGCAAAAGACTTGAATCAAGTCAAAGCCATTTGGCAATGCCCAACACCAACTCCCCACACCCAATCCCCACCAACACCATTGGCAGCACAGCCAGCTCACGCTTGAGATCGAACAGCCCTATACGACGATTCACATAAACTATTAGCACAAGGGTCGGAAATGTATGCAGAGCGACGCCCCAAATCGCATATTTCACTCCGCCAATGGCCAGTAACAGCGGTAGCAACACCCATAACGAGAGGGCGCGAATAATGTTATCCATCGCCTGGAATTTCGTGAGTCCCTGGGCAAGCCACGCCTGATGCGACACCGTGTAGCGCAAGGTGAAGAAAGACAGTGAAAGCACGGCCATCATGTTGCCGGCCTCGGCATAACGCTCATCGTACAACCAGTGAATGATGAGCGGGCTGATGGTCCAGAACAACCCGCAGGCAAACAGTAAGGCGATGTCGATAATCAGCCTGAAACGGTAGTACAGCGCGCGAAACCGCACGGTGTCATTGTTTCTCGTGGCCTCGCTGAAGGCTGGCAAGGCTACGGCGCCCACCAACCTCTGCACGCCGAGTGCAAAAGCACCCAGAATCAGCACGGCAATGGAGTAGACCCCTAGTTCGGCGGCCGACATGCTGCCGCCGAACCAGATGCGATCACCATTCATGGCGAGTACGCCCACTGCCGAAGACAACAGGATCCAGCGGCCGAAGACGACTAGTTCCTTGAGCGCGGTACGGTCCCACAACAGGCGGTTAGGTGGCCCCTGGAACCAGATATGACCTAGCAACGTACTGACCAGAGCAGCGACGAGACCCGCCCCCACCAGCGACCAGATCGACCGGGTGAAGTAACCGATCACCAGCATCACCAGCAGGCCGGAGATCTGGGACGCGAACTCGGCGAGCACGACTTTCTTTTGCTGGAATGCGCGCACGGCCACGTCGACTTTCGTCGACTGCAGACCATAGAGGACCGCGGAGAAACCGGTAAGGGCCAACACCAGCGGCAACTCGGGTGCCGCGTAGGTGGATTCTGGCGACCACAGGTTGATGGTCTGCGCAAACCAGGCGAAACCCGCGATCAGTAGCGTCGAGACAAAAAGGACAAAACCGCGCACGATCTGCACGGTCCAGACAGTATTGAGAAACACCGGATCGTCGCCACGCGGGCTCTGGATGATGTTCTGCCGCAAGCCCGCATCAGACAGCAAGTGCAGGACCACCGAAACGGTGGTGGCGATTACCATGATGCCGAACATCTCCGGCATCAGCAGTCGGGCCATAATCAGGTTGCCGCCCAAGCGAATGGCCTGAGATGTCACCAGCGCGCCAAGATTCCAAGCCCCGGCAAATATCGCTCGCTTACGAAGGCTCAACGATGGCGATAAATCAATTGAAGGCATAACATCAATCCCGGACTCAGTGGTACGCAAGTTACTATAGCCGCAATCAGGCATTCCACTATCCTTCGCTCACCATTCAATAAGTTTGAAAACTCATGCCTGAGCACCTACGCGCGTTAACCGTCATTCTGGTTTTGGCCGGCATCGTTTTTACCCTTTCACGCCGAGCTGCAGCGGACCTTGTCCCCTACAGTGACGTCACACGCCGCCGAAATCTGTGGTTTGTATTGACGTTCCTGGCCTTCGTCTCGCACAGTTTCTGGGTGTATGCAGCCGTTGCCACCATCGTCTTGACCTTTGCAGGAAAACGCGAGCGCAACCCTATCGCGCTGTTCTTCTTTCTGCTGTTTCTGATCCCGCCGGTCTCGGCACAGATTCCGGGCCTGGGCGTGATCAATTACTTTTTTGACCTCAACCATATTCGCCTCCTGTCCTTGTGCGTTTTGCTGCCGGCGTTTTTTGTGCTGCGCAGACGTGCAGACACGCCGGCATTCGGCCGGACCTGGCCCGATAAACTGTTGGCCGCCAACCTCCTGCTGTCGAGCCTGCTGTTGCTGCGCGAAACCACGCTCACCGACACCTTGCGCCAAACGCTCTATATGTTCATCGACGTTTTTCTGCCGTACTACGTGGCCAGCCGGGCACTGAAAAACCTCAGTGACTTCAAGGACGCACTGTTGGCCTTTGTCCTCGCAGCCATGGTGTTGTCGATTATCGGCCTGTTCGAATTTGTCCGAAGCTGGCTGCTGTACAGCGCGTTGATCGACGCTTTGGGCATGCACTGGGAAATGTCCAGCTACCTGAGCCGTGGCGGCTCGTTACGCGCCAGCGCAACGACCGGCCAGGCGATTGCGCTGGGCTTCGTGATCAGCACTGCCATCGGCCTTTATCTGTATTTGCACGAAAACGTGCGCAGCAAGTTCCAGCGCCGCCTCGGCGCACTGTTGCTGGCCGGCGGGTTGTTTGCACCGCTGTCGCGTGGCCCGTGGATCGGGGCCGCTGTCATGATCGCAACCTTCATCGCCACCGGCCGCAGTGCTGTCAAACGCCTGATCCTGTTGGCGTTGGCCGGAGTGCTCGCCCTGCCCTTGCTGGCAATCCTGCCTGGCGGGCAAAAAGTGCTGGACCTGCTACCGTTCTTCGGCACGATCGAAGTAGAGAACATCACCTACCGACAACGCTTGATCGATAACGCACTGATCGTGATCCAGCGCAATCCCTTGCTCGGCGCTTTCGACTTCCGCAACACGCCGGAAATGCAGTCCATGATTCAGGGCCAGGGCATCATCGATATCGTGAACACCTACATCAACGTGGCGCTGCAGGTCGGGTTGATCGGGCTGACACTGTTCGTGGCTTTTTTCGCCACGGTGCTCTTCGGTCTGCGCAAGGCAATGCGTTCTTTTTCCGACAAGGACGATGAGACGCGCCGACTGGGACGTGCGCTCTTCGCGACCCTGGCGGGGATACTGGTGACCATCGTTACCGTCAGCAGCATCACGGTTATCCCCGTGGTGTATTGGTCGGTGGCCGGGCTGGGCGTTGCCTATGCTCAGATGGTTCGCAGGCTCAAGCACACCTCACGTGCAATCGCTGTGAGTGCCCACCCTCAAATCCGGTAATGCCAATGCCCACCTCGTTTCGCCGCTCCCCCCTGCTACTCATAGCGCTCCTGTGCCTTGCCGTCTGGCCGTTCAGGAGTTGGGCGTCTGACTGGGTCGCGAGCGTGGATGAGCGTAGCGGCCTGCCGATGCTGACGCGCGGCGGCAGCCCCGTCGTGGCGTCGATATTCACCTTCTGGGGGAGCAATTGGGACTGGTCGTATTTTGCATCCCGGTTCAAGATAAACAGCCCCTACAGCTACTCCCTGGAAGGACAGAACAAAGACCTGGACTTCGACTTGACGGCGCAGATTCAAAAGGACGGCGAGCAAAAGCTGACCTGGAACTTTGCCCTCGATGCGCACGGCACAAAATCGGGCGTGATGGGCGGGGGCATCGTCTTCAAATTTGACCCGGCACTGTTCGCTGAAGAAATGGGCGAACCAGTGCTGCTCCCTGACAACAGCGGCTGGGCGTGGGGAAAGGCACAAGGACGACGCATCGAGATGCGTTTTGAACCGGCACTGGCGAGTGTGTATTTTGAACCCGGCGACCGATCCGAAGTGCGCGCCTTTTTCTACAAAAACACGATCAGGCCCGGCCACCAGAACGTCAAAGCCACCTTGAGCGTCTCGGGTGATGTGACACTCGGCCCGACCCTGACCGAACGCTTCGGCCTGGAGGACCCGACAAGTTGGCCGAGCGACAAAGTCGACGTAAAAACCTCACCGGTCGATCTGTCGTTTCTGAATGCTGACGAAAAACCTGCCGGCAAGCGCGGTTTCGTCAAAGCATCCGGCGAGCAACTGATGTTCGCCGACAACACCCCGGCGCGTTTCTGGGGCACCAACATCACGTCCTATGCACTGTTTCGCACCTCAGACGAGGCCATCAAGCAACAGGCCAAACGCCTGTCAGCCCTCGGCTTCAATCTGGTACGCCTGCACCACCATGACTCGCCATGGGTCAGCCCGAACATTTTTGGCGACCGCGACCAGACGCGTGACACCCAGCAACCCAGCCCGGAGTCGCTGAAAAAAATCGACTGGTGGATCAAGTGCCTGAAGGACGAAGGCATTTATGTCTGGCTCGACATGCATGTCGAGCGAACCTTTACTGAAAAGGACAACATCTTTGGCTTCGATGAGATCCCGAAAAACAATCAGAACAACGCGGATCTCAAAGGTTATGCGTATGTGAACGTCACTATCCAGCAGGCCATGAAGCGCTTTGCCGAAGCCTATCTGACCCATGTAAACACCTACACCGGCCTCGCCTACAAAGACGATCCGGCCATCGCCGCCGTACTGATCACCAACGAAAACGACATCACCCATCACTTTGGCAACGCCCTGTTGCCGGACAAAAATGTGCCGAAGCACAACAAAGTCTACATGGCCGAGGCCCAGGCCTTTGCCGGCCAGCATGATCTGCCTGCAAGCAAAACATGGCGTTCCTGGGAACATGGTCCGTCCAAGCTGTTCCTCAACGATCTGGAGCGACGCTTCAACGTCGACATGATTCAGCACTTGCGTGAGCTCGGCGTAAAGGTGCCCATCGCCACCACCAGCAGCTGGGGCGGTAATGGCCTGAGCTCCTTGCCAGCCCTGACTGCCGGCGACGTCGTTGACGTTCACAGCTACGGTGGCGCAGGCCAGCTGGAGAAAAACCCGCTCACCACCGCCGGCATCATCGACTGGATTGCCGCCGGCCAAGTGACGGGCAAGCCCCTGACCGTCACCGAGTGGAACAATGAACCGTTCCCGACACCCGACCGTCACTCCTTGCCACTCTATGTCGCCGGCACCGCCAGCCACCAAGGCTGGGACGCGCTGATGCAATATGCCTACAGCCAGCAATCACTCGACGGCGGCTGGGTAACGGCCGATAACTGGCACGCCTACAACGACCCCGCCATGCTGGCCACCCTGCCCGCCGCCGCCTTGCTCTATCGTCGCGGTGACGTCAGCGAAGCCAACACGACGTATGTCTTCGCGCCGACACCAAGCACCCTGTTCAACCATCCAATCACGCCGGCCAACTCCGCGTTGCTGCGCACCGCCATGGAGAAAGGCAAGCTGCAAATCGCAATGCCTCAGACGCCAGAACTGCCCTGGTTGCAGTCGGGCGCTATCGCGAGCAATGCACAGGTGTTTCATGACCCTGACCAATCGTTGCTGGACGCCAATGCCAGCGAGTCGACCACAGACACCGGCGAACTGAAGCGCAACTGGAACCAAGGCGTCTACACCATCGATACGCCGCGTAGCCAGGCTGCCACCGGCTGGATCGGCGGCGAATCGATCAGCCTGGGCAACATCAAGGTGCAAGTGAAAACGGCAAATGCCAGTGTGGTGGTGCAGAGCCTGGACAACGCCCCCCTCGGACAATCGAAGGATTTGCTGATCTCATTGGGCACCCGCGCCGTCCCCAAAGAAGACGAAAAAACACCGTTTTACGTGGAGCCTCTGGAAGGCACGCTGAGCATCCAGGCACCGCCTGGCCTGACGCTATTCACCCACGGCACGCTCGCGCAAATGAAGAAACTGCCCGCGACCTATGTTGATGGACGCTATACGATCAAGTTCGACGACCTGCAGATGTCCAATTGGTTGTTTTTGAGAAAAAACGCCACCCGCTGAGGTTGTAATCCGCTTGCACAGGAACAGTTTCCAGGAGGCCAGGATGAAATTTTTGGTGATTGGCGGCGCAGGCTACATCGGCTCGCACATGGTTAAGCAATTGCTGCGTGCGGGTCATGAGCTGGTGGTGGCAGACAACTTTTCCACTGGCTACCGCAGCGCCTTGCCGGGCGGAAAACTGGTCGAACTGGACATCGCCGATGCGCAAGCCCTGGACGCTGTATTTGCCACAGAGCACTTTGATGCGGTGTTCCACTTCGCTTCATTTATCCAGGTCGGCGAATCCGTCACCGAACCTGCCAAGTATTACCAGAACAACCTCGCCGCTACTTTGACGCTGCTACAAGCCATGGTGCGTGCGAAGGTCAAACACTTGGTTTTTTCTTCGACCGCCGCCGTCTATGGCGACCCGGTGTACGTGCCCATCGATGAAGAACATCCCAAGGCTGCCATCAACCCTTATGGCCGCAGCAAGTGGATGGTGGAGCAGATGCTGGAAGACTTCGACCGCGCCTACGGTCTGAAATCGGTCTGCCTGCGCTACTTCAATGCCGCCGGCGCCGACCCTGAAGGACAGCTGGGTGAACGCCATGAACCGGAAACCCACCTGCTGCCACTGATCCTGCAAGCGGCCTCGGGCCGACGTGAATCCATCACCGTATTTGGTCGGGATTACGACACGCCGGACGGCACCTGTATTCGCGACTACGTCCACGTGGTCGATCTCGTTGCCGCTCACGCACTCGCCGTGGATTATCTGCTGGCCGGGGGCGCAAGCACGGCGTTCAACCTCGGTAACGGCCAAGGGTTTTCAGTACAGGAAGTGATAGACACTGCGCGTCGTGTTACCGGCCAGGACTTCTGCGTCAGTGAAGCGCCCCGCCGTGCCGGCGACCCGCCACGGCTGGTGGCCGATCCACGAAAGGCCAACGCAATACTGGGCTGGCAAACACAATTTGCCTCGCTTGAAGAGATCGTGACGCACGCCTGGAAGTGGGAGCAGAAGCACCCTTGGCACTGACAGTCGGCGCTGGCGCATTGAGCGCCATGCGCCGAAGGGTGACGCGCTAGTAGTAAGAGCGGTTTTGCGGCTCGGCCTTGTTCAGCACCGTGCCAATCAGATTGGCTGAGCCCAGGTGATGCAGGCTTTCCTCGATCTCTTTCTTGCTGTTCATGCCGTTGGCGACCACGAGCAGAACGCAGTCGAATTTGGGCAGGACGGTAATCACATCGTCCGAGCTGAGGATGGGCGGCAAGTCGAAAATCACGATACGCGAGTTGTAGCGTTCACGCAGATCACTAATCAAATGGGTCACTGCGGGCGATGACAACACCTCGGTGGAGAGAGGAATCGGTTTACGGGTCGGCAGGACTACAAAGCGCGGCAAGGTCGGGTTGACCAGAACCTCCTGCAGTTCCGCTTCGTCGGCCAGGTATTCATTGAGCGACTTCTCCATCGGCAGCCCCAGGCAGGCACCCACCGTCGGACGACGCAAGTCAAAATCCACCAGCAATGCAGTCTTGGTAGTGTGATGGGCGATGCTCATTGCCAGGTTGATCGCCAGGACCGTCTTGCCTGCCTCCGGCGTCGGCGAGGTGATGGCAAGCGTACGCCAGCCGTTTTCTTCCATGATTTTCAGAACTTGTGTGCGCAGCAGATCGAACGCCCCGCCCATGTTCGAATTCTTGTTGTACGCCACAATGCGGTTGCGCTCGAGATGGTCCGGGCGCAAAGGCACAACTTTGGTTTGCACATAGCTGAGCGCATTCAGACCCGCAGAGTGCCCGGTTGCGGTCATGGCTTTTGGCGTGGTCACGAGAGCCGAGGAGGACTGTTGTACATCACCTTCGGTATCGGGCTTGTTTATTTCCATGGCTGTATTCCTTATGCAAACCGGCCCAAAACTTTAAATATCAAAAGATCCAGTGGCATGTAGAGGAAGTGCAGGAGCACCAGAAAAATCACGATTGCCACTATCCCACAAATGATCAACCGCGTTCGCCACTTCTTGCGGCTCGCCAGCTCCGCCTTGGTGTGAATGTAGGGAATGGCAACCAGTACACGCCGCCCCAACACACTGCCCAGGGCTTCAGCTCCACGCACGCGCTGGGTCAGCATTTCCAGGAGCATCACCAATGCGCTAGCGCCCACCGGGGCGAGGATGAAGCCCATGGCAACCACTTTCTTGCGGTTCGGCCGTACCGGCTTTTCAGGCATCAACGGCGACTCCAGGAGAACAAAACGCTCCGCTTTGTTTTCCTGTTCCAGGCTTTCGGAAATTCTGGCACTCATCTCCTTGGCGCGCATTTCCTCATATTTCTTTTTCGCGTTGTCATGGTCGCGCATCAGAGTGATCAGGCCACGCTCGACTTGCGGCGTTTCAATAATCTGCGCTTCGTATTCGGATATTTTCCGCAGCGTCTGCTGCTTCTGATCGGCCAGTGACTTGATACGTGCTTCGGTAGCGGCGATCCGCGCCTGAGCCTTCGCTACATCCATACTGACGGGCACTGCCGCACTACCCGCCACCGCAGTGTTCTTCTCAAGTGCAGCGATCTTGCGCTTCACGGCACGCACATCAGGGTGGGCTTCGGTATACAGCGTCTGCAAACGGACGTACTCGGCCTTGAGGCTGTTCAGATCCTGAGGTTTCTCAGCGGCTGCACCCGCTACTCCAGGCGTGGTCACTCCGCCAGCATTGGCAGCGATAAGCTCCAACTCGTTGAAACGCAAATCCTCACGGGCAGCCTTGTAGTCACGGTCGACCTCTTTGAGGTCGTTTTCGGCGCGCGTCAACATGTTGGTGAGCAATTCCCGATTCTCGGGCAGCGCATTGCTGTGCTTCTGCTTGAAGTCTGCCACGAGATTATCCTGGGCATTCAGGGCAACCTCGAGCTTGTCCGCCTCCTGCTTTGCGAACTCTGTGTTTTCATTGGCGCGCTCGGTGCGCTGCCTGATGTTTTCATTCAGGAACAGCGTCACCAGCTCGTTGGCCACTTTGTTGGCAATCTCTGGCTGACGGTGCTCAAAGGAAAGTCGAAACGCAATCGTCACTTCCCCGCGCCCCTTGATCGCGGCGCTGACCAGGGTGACTCCAATCGCATTGCGCATTTCATCGATTTTCTCGGAAACGCTCAAATTCCGGCCTTGAGAAGAGAACAGATTGTATTTGTCGATGATCGCGGCAAGATTCTCCCGGGTCATCACACGCTGGCGAATGACCTCGATGCGCTCATCGGCGAAGGTGCCGTTGTTTGCCGCGACCAGTTCAGGCGAGATCTGCTGCGACTCGATCAGGATCGTGCCCGAGGACTCGAACGTGGGCGGAAGCGACATCGCGACCGCGATGCTCACGCCAAGTATGGCCACGCAACTCACGATCAACAGCACGGCGTGGTGTTTGACGATAGCTATGTAGTCGTTGACCGACATTTCGTATTCAGAGGCCATATTTCTCACACACCTGAATTTCAGAGTCCGGGGTAACTGTAAACCAGGGTCAACCCGACAATATTTGCGCTGGCATCCGGCAAGCCGTCCTGCTGGCGCTCCTTGTACGTGAAGGATAGGCGCGCAATCCAAAAAGGCGAGAGTTCTTGACTGATCCAGGCACTGTAATTACTCAGGGTGTTCGGCGTCTGGCCTTTGCTGTCTTGCCAGTAGGCATCAAAACCGGTGCGTCGAATCTCATCAATGGCGTAACTGAATGTTCCCCTCAGGCTATCCGCCTCGACGAACCCGCCGTCACCACTGGCGACCGTACTGCGACCGGCGTCGACGAGTGCATCAAACCGCTCGCCGGTGTATTGCAAGGTCAATCCGCCCTGGCCCTTGGGACCTTCACCCGAACCGGAAACCTGATTGATGCCCGCGTACACAGTGCCCTTGAACTGCTCGGAGACCAGGAAATTCACGCCGACCGTGGGTGTATAGCTGTTTGAGGAAGACGCCACCGTGGAGCCCTTCTCAGGCTCGTAGCGTCTGACGCCTAAACGGGTGAACACCTCGGTCTGCTCGCTCCACGCGTAGTTCCAAGTCAAGCGGGTGGCCAGCTCGTCGTAGTTGATCAGGGTGGGAATGTCGTAAGTGACATGAGTGTAGTCAGTCTCGTTGAGCAAGGTACTTCGCTCGCTGAGAGCCCTGCTCCAGTTGCCGCCCAGGGTATAAAGCTTCTGCGTGCCATCGGCCGCCACTACGCCGGTTTCCTGAACGGCAGTGGAGAGCGTTGAGCTCTCTTCATACTTGGCCGTGAGTCCAAAACCGCCCGTTTCGGTTTCGCGCTGCCACCCCAGTTTCAATCGGGGGTCCTCACGGTCCGTCACGATGTCGGTATCGGAAGAGCGCACGACGTATACACCGAGACCGAATTGAAACTCATCCCGACCGGCAGTGCCGACAAGGCCGTACTCGGGGGCGATGATGGTGCGGGTCACGCCCTTCTCGCCACTCGTGAGCAACAGTGGATTGCTGTCGTACTCGACAGTAGAAGGCACCGCGATTGATGATTGCCAGGTCGCCGCATGGGCCACACCGGAACACGACAGAATCAGGGTTGCAGTGGCAACCCCGGTAGTTCGAAGAGCAAGCAAGTTAATCCTTAATGCATCGCGCAAGTCTAAGGCACGACCAACGTATCGCCGGCCTGGAGGAGAATATTGGTGGACATGTCACGCCCGGACATCAGATCGCCGTAATTGACTGGCAGGATCTGTTGCTTGGACCCGGTGAGTCGCACGACCTTGATTTCATCCTTGTCGGCAAACTTGTCGAGCCCGCCCGCCACGCTCAAAACCTGCAGCACTGACGTTTGACCTGATAAATGGACACTGCCTGGCTTCAACACTTTGCCCTGCACGTACACGAGATTGCCATCCGTGCTGGTGACGACAACGCTCACCTGCGGATCGGGTATGTACTTTACAAGCTTGGCAGCAATTTTCTCTTCGACTGCGGTGGTATCGAGACCCGCCACATCGACTTGCCCTGCCAGCGGGAAGGTAATGCTTCCGTTGGGAAGAACGATCACGTCCTGCTTGAGCTTGTCTTCGCCCCAAACGGAAACGGCAAGCTTGTCACCCGGACTCAACCGGTATGCAGCATCGTTTGCGACGGCATTGGAAATGCTGGGCATAACTGCCAGCGCGCAGACCACAGGTAACCAGAAACGCGACATCGGGATCCCTCCGCCTAAGTAGCCTTGCCAAGAGTCTTGCATAAAATCCGGGGTAAATCACTCTTGCTCATTTTCAGGTCAAGGAAACGATCAAGGGGCAGTTTTTTGCGCTCGACGCCGTCCGGTTTTCGTCGGCCCGACGCCTCTATTGCCTGCAGGGAAACAGCTGGCGAAGGAAGTTTTTTATTTAACAATAAGTTGTCGTTAAACATATCGTCCTCGATGTCTGCCTGCCAAATTAATAGCACTCTGTTTAATAGAGCCCGTCATTCAGCTAATACATCGCCAAACCCACTAGCAGATCAAATTGATATCAATCACTAGTGTCAATGCGCCACACAATCGCCAGCAAAAACAAAAAGCTAGCTACACCTTCCGCCGGTTGGCGACCATAACAAAACCGAATAACGCGGATGAAAACAACCAGGCGGCAGCAGCTAACGGAACTGCATTCGATTGATTGCTGAGGGCATCATCCCCGCCACTCAAAACTTTACTTTGCGTACCTGAATCTGCCGTTAACTTGTCAATGGCAAGTTGCGCCATTAATCCGTCACAGGAAGAACTATTGACGGTGGCGCCCACCTTGGTGGCGGATTCTATAAGGCTGTTGATTTGATTTTTTGCTGTATCAGCGAAGCTGGTATCGCTGGCCGAAGCTGCCGCGCCAAGACCGTTTGCTACGGTTGAAGGGGCACCACCCTGCTCGGCGGCGGTCATGCCCGCTTTTGGACCATACGCTTGGCAAGCATCGCCCATGCGGTTAATTTCACGGGTCAAATTGGCCGTTTGTGCGGTGGCAATGGCCGCACCATTAAAGAGCACGCAGAACAAAACGGATTTGAGAACCAGTGATGAACGCATTGAAGCCCGCCTCCCTGCACACAGGGTGTTCCTGATATCGAATGAAGGATTCGTTACCCAGCTGATTGGAGCCTATAAGCACATAGCCAGCACGTCAATGCTCTGTCACAACAATAAATTAAAATAAAAATCAAGGCAGAATGGCGTCAATAAATCGACAATTAGTCCTCATCACAACAAGGGTCTCTATCTCCTTGAAACGACTCAAACATGGGCATCAGCCCTGCCGAAAACGGGCCTGAATGCTTTGCTTTTCCCCTGCCGAAACACCGGCGACAAAAAACTATCGACGCTGGCCGCCATGCATCCACTCTCGTGGACTGACGCCGGTCTTGCGCCGAAATGCCCGGGCGAGCGCCGAAGGGCTTTCATACCCCACTTCATCGGCAATCAGGGCAATGGACTTGCCTTCACGCAAGCGTTTCTGGGCCAGGCTTATGCGCCAGCTCACCAGGTAATCCACCGGGGTCTGCCCCACCACCTGACGAAAGTGTTCGGCAAAACTGGCCCGGGACATGTTGGCTGCCGTCGACAACTCAGCCACGGTCCAGGACTTGCCGGGCGTGTCGTGCATCAGGCTTAACGAGCGTGCCAGGCGGGGGTCGGCGAGACCGGCCATCATGCCGGGGCTTTGTTCACGATTGGTCAGAATGTGCCGCAGCAACTGGATCACCAGCACTTCGAACAAGCGGTCCATCATCGCTTCACGACCGCAAATGCCGCCGAAGGCTTCGTTGAACAGCCAGTCCAGCGTACCGGCCATGGTCGGCACTTCATCGAGATCAAGCACCAGGTAATCGGGCAACGCCGCCGCCAGCGCATTCCCCGCACCGCCATCGAACGTCAGCGAGGCGCACACCAGTTGCGTGTCGGACGTGTCAGCGGCAATCAATCGGTGGCGGTAAGGCCGAGGGAAGAAAATCAAGGTGGGTGTGTTGAGCTCAATTGCGCGCTCATCGGCCAGTTTCAGGGTCAGCTCGCCGGATTGCAGCAGATGGAGGTGCCCGCAGGCCTGATCACCGTCAAAACCGGTGGTGCCGCAAAAGGTCCCGCTGTGGAAGGTACCGGCGCTGACGCCGAAATGGCTGAGCAAGGTGGACAAGCGATCCATGGACAGACTCCGGGCGGCATATCTGGACGATCAGTCGCATATCCTCGACGATTTGCAGCCAATAGACCAGCACTCGTCATTAGCATGGACCCCGTACCCAGCGCACACCGCGCCGTCATCTACGGAGATCCACCATGAGCCGCATCAACACCCTGAGCCTCGAACACGCCACCGACGCCACTCGCCCGCTGCTGGAAGGCGTGCAGAAAAAAATCGGTTTTTTGCCCAATGTCTTCAAGACCCTGGCGCATGCTCCCGCCGTGCTGTCCTCTTATCTGCAACAGTCTGCGACCCTCGGTAAAACGTCACTGAGCGCCACCGAGAAAGAAGCGATCTTCCTCGCCACGTCCCAGGTGAATGGGTGCGACTACTGCCTCGCGGCCCACACATTGTTTGCCGGCAAGGCCGGGTTATCCGCGCAAGACATCCTCAGCGCCCGCAGCGGCCAGCTCAATGCCTTTGCCACCCTTGCCCGGCAGATCACTGAAAGCCGTGGCCACCTGAGCAGCGAGCAGATCGCAGCGGCACGGGCAGCCGGGATCAACGACAGCAAGATTGTCGAAGTGATCGCTCACGTGGCCTCGCAGACCTTGACCAATTACCTCAACAACGTCGCCCTGACCGAGATTGATTTTCCGGCCATCGATGCTTGAACGACTGTCTATTCGGGAGAACCGCTGATGAACACCGTGACGCTCTATACCACTGACACTTGCCCTTATTGCCGCAACGCCAAGATTTTGCTGGCGAGCCGAGGCATTGCGGCACAGGAAATAAACGTTCAATCGGAACCTGGGAAGTTTGAGGAGATGCTCAGCCGCAGCGGTCGCCGCAGCGTGCCGCAGATTTTTATCGGTGATGTGCATGTTGGTGGGTTTGATGAGCTGGCCAAACTTGATCGTCAGGGGGGGTTGATGTCGATGCTTGCTTGAGGCCGGTGACGTTTTTTTTGGGGGGTGTACATATCCGTTGTTGTGGTAACGGCCGCTATTGGTTTCGCCCTTACGGCGAGTCACTTGGAGAAGCGCCAAGTAACCAAGCGCCCGCGCCCCTGACGTACGGTGGCTCGCTAAGGCTCGCCATGCCCTCGCTCCGGTCCTGCTCCGTGGGCCCGCCGCCATCGGCCATCCATGGCCGGGGGCGGCTAACCCGGCATCCATGCCGGGTTGCCCACTGCGCAGAACCT
>NZ_JAHBDB010000060.1:0-28369 GCF_019956105.1 Pseudomonas sp. BF-RE-25 | reverse complement strand
GGCGATGGCGGTGTGTCAGTCAAATCAATGGTGACTGATACACCGCCATCGCCAGCAAGCCGGCTCCTACAAGGGGTGTTCAGAACTGCACGGTTTGCTTGAGCATCTGCGCCGTCGGCGTATCGCTCGGGCTGACCATCGCGTAGTTGTAACCGCTGCCGGACCAGTACTCAGCCTGCAACCCGCCGTCACTGCGACTGCCCCTGGGCAGCAGGAAATTCTTCGGACCCGGCGGGCGCACGTAGAAGCTGACTTTGTGCCCGCTGCGGTCTTCATAAACCACCATCGCCGCCGGCCCTTGCTCAGTGCTGAGCAAGCGCCCGCTGACCGGTTTGAACCCCGCACCGGAAAGGTCCGGCAAGCGATGGGCCTGTGTGAAATAGCGGTCGAGCCAGCCCTGCATATCGCCGTCATCGCTGACCTTGTAATCCGCCGGCAGCATGCCTTGCTGGGCAAACAGCCGATAAGCCTGCATCGCGTCGGCCATCGGCGCCGCCGCGCTGAGGAGGGTCATCTCCCGCGCCTTCCAACCGCTGAAGCCGCCGATGCTCACGGCAATCAGCAACACCGCGGCGCTGGCCAGATGGCGGCGTGATTGGCGTTTGAGGCGTTGGCGAATCAGCGCCGGGTCGAGGGCCGGGTTGGCGGGTTGCTGCAACGCACCGCTCAGGGCCGCGCGCAGTTGCTGGGCGTCCTGCTGCCAGGCGCGAACCTGTGCGGATATTTCCACGTTGCCGGCCAGAAAAGTCTCAACCAGACGTCGGTCGTCATCATTGAGCTGGTGGTCCACATACGCGTGCAGGTCACGCTCGCTCGGGGGCATGCTGATCATTTGAGTCTCCGCAGGGAAGGGCGGGTGATTTCGCCGTCGCTGAGTTGGCGCAGGGCCTGGCGGGCGCGGGACAGGCGCGACATGACGGTGCCGACGGGGACGTCGAGAATCTCGGCGACTTCCTTGTAGCTCAGGCCTTCGACCGACACCCAGAGCAGCAGCGCACGCTGTTCGGTGCCGAGCTGATCGAAGGCTTGCAGGGTCGATTGGGCGATCACGGTGCGTTCTACCGACGGTTGGGTATCGTCCCGTCCGGTAAAGAATTCGAGCATCCGCGCATAACGCCGGGAGCGCCGGTGAGCGTCGAGAAATTGCCGATACAGAATCGAAAACAGCCAGGCGCGCAAGTCGCCTTCGGGACGTTTGTCGCCCCAACTCGACAGCGCCCGCTCCAGGCACGACTGCACCAGATCGTCGGCGCTGCTGGGGTTGCGCGTCAACGACACGGCGAATCGGCGCAATCCGGGAATGATTTCTCTGAGTTGTTCGTCGATCTCGTTCATGAAGTTCTGGCTAGTCACTACGCAGTGGACTAGAGAGACGCCCGGCACTGAAGGTTATTCCACGCCTGAAAAAATAAATACCGCACGATGGAATAAACGTTCGCGGGGTTCGTCTGCTTGATCCTTCTCACTTGTGGCCGATGGCCCTGGAGTCTTTCATGGTAGATCGCTCATCACCGCCCACCCGGCCCCCTTTGAGTGCCGCGAGCCTGACGTTGCGTCTGGCCGGTATTGCCGTGGTGGTCGCTGCAGTGGCCGGGGCATTTGCCTACGTCAACGGCACCTTTGACCCACAGCGACTGACCCCGAAAAAGCTGATCAACGTGCTGGAAACCAACAACGGCGTGCACCCGGGCTTCCGGCGCAATCACTCCAAAGGCGTGTGCGTGATCGGGCATTTCGAGAGCAGTGGCGAGGCGCGCAGCTATTCCAGCGCTCAGGTGTTCAACGAGGCGCGGACCCCGGTGGTCGGGCGTTTTGCCTTGCCGGCCGGCAACCCTTACGCGCCGGACAGCGCCGTGCCGATCCGCAGCCTGGCGCTGCGCTTCACCCAGGCCAACGGCCAACAGTGGCGCACCGGGATGAACAGCATGCCGGTGTTCCCGGTGGGTACACCCGAGGCGTTCTATCAATTGCAGCAGGCCCAGTCGCCGGACCCGGCCACCGGCAAGCCGAACCCGGCAGCGGTGCCGGCATTCTTTGGGGCGCACCCGGAAGCCGGGCCGTTCCTGGCCTGGATCAAAACCGCCAAGCCGTCCGCCAGTTACGTGACGGAAACCTATAACAGCGTCAATGCGTTTTACCTGGTCAACGCCGCGGGGCAAAAGCAAGCGGTGCGCTGGAGCATGGTGCCGTTGGTGCAGGACGCGGCAGGTGCCACGGCGCCGGAGGGTGGCGATTTCCTCGAGAAAGACCTGCTTCAACGGATTGCCTTGGGGCCGTTGCGTTGGCAGTTGAACATCACGCTGGCCAACCCCGGTGATCCGGTCAACGACGCCAGCAAGGCCTGGCCCGACGGTCGCAAAGTGGTGAATGCCGGCACGCTGGTGCTCGAAAGCACCCAGCCGCAGCTCAATGGCGAATGCCGGGACATCAACTACGACCCGCTGGTATTGCCCGCCGGTATCGAAGGTTCCGACGACCCGTTGCTCGCCGCTCGCTCCGCCGGTTACGCCAGTTCCTACTTGCGCCGCACCAGTGAAGTCAGCCAGTTGCCCGCCGCCAAACAGGAGGCTCAACAATGAGCAACCAACCGAACCACTTCGCGCCGCTGGCGCGGCTGCTGCACTGGCTGATGGCGCTGATGATCATTGCCATGCTGTTTATCGGCGCGGGCATGGTCGCTTCCGTGTCTGAGCGGCACGAGTGGCTGATCCATCTGCACAAACCGTTGGGCATCGCCATTCTGTTGCTGGTGATCGTGCGCCTCGCTGTGCGCTTTTCCACCCGGCAACCTCCTTTGCCGGCAGACTTGCCGGGCTGGCAAGCGCTGGCGGCCAAGGCTTCGCATGTCTTGCTGTATGCCTTGATGTTGATCCTGCCGTTGCTCGGCTGGGCGATGATTTCGGCGGCGGGCGACCCAGTGATGCTCAGCAGTTCGTTGCAGTTGCCGTCGATTGTGCCGGCGAATGCGCAGGTGTTTGCGTTCCTGCGCAAGGCGCACGGGTATCTGGCATACCTGCTGTTTCTGACCGTGCTGCTGCATCTGGCGGCGGCGTTGTTTCACGGTTGGGTGCGGCGTGATGACGTGCTCGACAGCATGCTGCGGGGCAACAAGGACCGCGGTTAACCGGCTTGCGTGGCGCATCGGGCGGATGCGCCACTTTTCAGCGTCAGCCACCAGTAACCCAATGCCACGGCGTTGATCCCCGCACCCAACAGGCATACCCCGAGCCACCCGGCCCAGGCGTACATCGCCGTCGAGCCGATCGACCCCAGCGCGCTGCCAATCGAGTAAAATAGCATGTACCCCGCAGTGAGGCGGCTTTGCGCTTCGGGGCGCACGCTGTAGATCATGCTTTGGCTGGTCACGTGCACGGCCTGCAAACCCAGATCCAGGGTGATCACCCCCAGTAACAAGGCCCACAAAGAGGATTGAGTCAGCGCGATCGGCAGCCAGGAGGCCAGCATCAACAACAATGACAAACCGCTGACCCACTGACCTAAACCACGATCAGCCAAATGCCCGGCACGCGCGGCGGCCAGTGCTCCGGCGGCGCCAGCCAGTCCGAACAAGCCGATTTGCGTGTGGGATAACGACAGTGGCGGGGCACTCAGCGGCAACACCATGGGCGTCCACAGCACCATGGCACTGGCGAAGGTCAGTAATGCGAGCACCGCCCGTTGACGCAACACAGGTTCTTCCGTGAACAACCTGAACACCGAGCCGAGCAATGCGCCATAGGAACTGGCCGGTTGCGTGTCCTCGTGTTTGGGCAGCACACGCAACAGCAGCAACGCCATCACCAGGGTCAACCCCGCCGACAACAGATAAATCGAGCGCCAGCCGGCCAGGTCGGCCATGCCGCCTGCCACCGTCCGGGCCAACAAAATGCCGACGACGATGCCGCTGGTGACCACGCCGACCACACGCCCGCGCTGCGCCGGGATGGCCAATGTCGCGGCGTAGGCCACCAACACTTGGGTGACCACCGCCAACAACCCGGTCAACGTCATCCCGAGCAACAGCCAGGTGCTGTTCGAGGCTAACGCGATCATCAACAACGCCAGCGCCGACAACAGGGTTTGCGTGACGATCAGGCGTCGTCGGTTCAGCAGATCGCCGAGCGGCACCAGCAACAACAATCCGACACCGTAACCGATCTGGGTGAGCGTGACGACGATGCCGATGGTGGCGGGGTCCATGGCAAACGCCTCGGCCATCGCATCGAGCAAGGGTTGCGCGTAGTACACGTTGCCGACGGCCAGTCCGCAGGCGACGGCGAACAGCAACACGACGCCGCTGCTGAGTGTTGTGTGAGTGGGCTTCATGCCGGGCTCCAAAAGTGGTTTCTAAATAAAACCAGTTGTACGGTAAGCAAGCTGGTTTTATATTGCAACCACATTTGTTTTCGAGAGCGCAGGCATGGCCAAGCGTACAAGCATGGAGAGCGCCGAATGCCCGGTGGCCCGTTCACTGGATGCCATCGGCGATTGGTGGTCGTTGCTGATCGTGCGCGATGCGTTCGACGGCATTCGCCGGTTCGGTGAGTTCCAGCGCAATCTGGGCATGGCGAAGAACATTCTCTCGGCACGATTGCGCACGTTGGTGAGCCACGGGATTTTCGATCTGGTGCCGGCGTCGGATGGCAGCGCGTATCAGGAATACGTGCTGACGGAGAAGGGCAAAGGCCTGTTCCCGTTGATCATCGGCTTGCGGCAGTGGGGCGAGGCGTTTTTCTATGAGGATGGGGAGGCGCACTCGCGGGTGGTTGACCGCGACAACGGTCGACCGGTGCGGCCATTGGAATTGCGCGCCGAGGACGGGAGATTGCTGGGGCCGGAGGATTGTGTGCGAGTGGCGGCCGAATGAGGCGTGGCTGCATGCCTGGCATGCAGCCATTGCGCAGGATCAGCGCAAGGTATCGACCATGTCCGCCACGGTCGTCAGCACATCCTTGCCCAGTTGCTTCGAACGCTTGCCGGACCAGCCAGTCAACGGATCCGGTTTGTCGTTGTTGTCCTTGAACGGCATCTCCAGGGTCAACGACAGGCAGTCGAATTTCTGACCGACGCTGTTGCACGCCAGGGTCATGTTGGCTTTGCCCGGCTCGTCGCGGGTGTAGCCGTGCTTGGTCTGGAAGTCCTTGGTCAGGTGTTTCAGATGACTGCGGAAATGCTCTTCGAGTTTTTCGATCCGCGGCGTGTAGCCTGGGTTGCCCTCGCAACCGGCAGTGAACACGTAGGGGATTTCTTCATCGCCATGGATGTCGAGGAACAGGTCGACGCCGTACTTTTCCATCTGTTGCTGAGCGAACAGCACTTCCGGACTGATCTCCTGACTGGCGCTCTGCCAGGCGCGGTTGAGGTCCTGACCCATGGCGTTGGTGCGCAGGTGACCGTGAAAGGCACCGTCCGGGTTCATGTTCGGCACCAGATACAGGTCGGCGCTGGCCAACAGTTTTTTCAATACAGGATCGTCGTGTCTTTCCAGGCGTTCGATCACACCTTCCATGAACCACTCGGCCATGTGTTCGCCGGGGTGTTGCTGGGCAATCATCCAGACCTTGCGCCGGCCTTCGGCGCCGGTGCCTTTGCGCAGCAACTGAATGTCACGACCTTCGACACTCTTGCCGGTGGCCAGCAGTTCAGTGCCGGCCTTGGTCAGCGTCTGTTCGATCAACCAGTCATGGCGGCCACGGCTGTAGGGCTCGAAGTAGGCAAACCAGGCGTGGGTGGCCGTGGCTTCGAGGCTGAAACGCAGGCAGTCGCCTTCGAAGATGGTCGGCACCCGGAACCAGTTGACGTGGTCGTAGGACGCCACTGCCTGATAGCCGTCCCAGGCTTTGTTGTACGAGGATTTGCTGGCATTGTTCAGACGAAACCAGTGTTCCTGTCCGACGTGCAAACCGCTGGCCTTGAAGTGAAACCACTGAAAATGCTGGCTGCGGGTGTCTGGCTTGATGGCCAGCAGGGCTTGCAGCGGATTGCTGATGTCCAGCACTTCAATGTTGCCGCTGTCGAAGTTGGCGCTGATGTCGAAAGAAGATCTAGCCACGGTCATAATCGATTCCTGAATATGATTTTTTATGGCTGATACTTTACACGCTGGGAAGGGAAAAACCGGGGGAAATTGCGGGGGTAAAAGGGGGGGCGTCCTCCTTGACGCCGTCGCAGCTTAGAGACTGTGCGATTGATTCTCAAGTGCTATTTACCATTAGTTTGGCCCAATGTTGCCGGGCTTCTCTTGCCAACAGATATTCTTTTGATATTATCCGCGCCATCGAATTTGCAGCACCCAAAGACTTCATTAGCCTGAAGGTAAAGCCAGAATAACTGGCAAAAAAAAGACCCGGCAAAAAGCCGGGTCAAAAACCGTGATTAGCCTGATGAGGAGATAGTCCAAGAGACCGACCTAAGGTCGCTTGGACAATCGACTGATCTCGCGACCAGCTGCATGCAATAATAATCATTCTCGTTTGCAAGTCAAACGATTTTATCTGCGCGATTGGAAAATTCTTTCCCGCGCCCCGCGAAATATCCCTGCCTGCCTTATGCGTGATGATCCCCGTCGAGGGATCGGTCCAGCAACGCCTTGGCCATATCGATCATATGCACCGTCGAAAACGCCAGATCCCGGTGCACGCCCTGCAGATTGTTCGCCGACTCGTACGCCGTGGCGGCGGCGCAGCGCAACAGGTCTGAGGCTCGCACCAGTGCTTCCTCGCAGCTGACATTGCGGTTCACATCAAAAAAACGCTCCTCTTCCACCGCTTCGGACACAGCTGGTTTCAAGTAATAGTCCAGGGCGCGCTGCGCGGCGGCCGAGCCTTTTGGCGAGGTGAGGGAGGTGTCGATCTGCATGTCTGGCAAGTCATTGCTGGGGATGGTCATGGCGATGGCAAAGCTCCGTGTTAGATTCAAATCCGTGATCCAATCGTAGTACGAACTGTATTTGTGACGAGAATTTAAATACTACAAGTTGTGTTTTGCTGGCCGGAGGCGCCCACGTATCGTGCCGCACATGGATAAATGGATTGAATTGGTCAAGGCCAAGATGAGTGAACTCAAAGTCACTCAGGAAATACTCGCCGACCGCCTGGGGATGTCCCAGGGCGGCGTCGGCCATTGGCTGAACAAACGTCGCCAACCGGGCATCGATGACATGAACCGTGTGCTGCACGCACTGGGCATGGAGTTTCTCGAGGTGGCGCTGGTGATTCGCGAGCCGGACATTGCTAAGGAGGAAAGCCAGGATCTGGTGCGCAAGTACAACCCGTACTTCCGTTACCCGGTCAGTGACTGGCGCGAATCCTGCGAGGTGCGTGACGGTGAGCCGACGGTCTATGACACGGCGCGTTTCGAACTGACTGACTACCACGCTCAGGGCGCGGCGTTCTGGTTGTCCGTGGTGGGCGATGCGATGACTGCACCGAGCGGTGTCAGCATCGCCGAGGGCATGATGATCCTGGTGGACCCGGCCATTGTGCCGGAGCCCGGGAAACTGGTGATCGCGCAATGGCCGGACAGCACTGAAGCGACGTTCCGCAAACTGATCGAAGAGGGCGGGCAGCGTTACCTGGTCCCGCTCAATCCGACGTATCCGAAAGCCCTTTACACCGAAGCCTGCCGAATCATCGGCGTAGTGGTTCAGGCAACGGCCAGGTTCTGATCAGATCGGTCCTCGCAATGCGTAGGACCGATCCGCATTTCAGGCTTCTTCCAGCTCGACCAATGCACTGCCTTCGCTGACCATCTCGCCTTCCTGGCAATACAGCGCCTTGATCACCCCGGCGTGTGGTGCACGAATGCTGTGCTCCATCTTCATCGCCTCCAGCACCACCAGTTGCGCCCCGGCTTCGACCGTTTGCCCGGCCTCCACCAGCACTCGCACGATGCTGCCGTTCATGGGCGCAGTGAGCCCGCCGTGATGGCTGTGACTGGCTTCTACGGCGCTGATCGGGTCGTAGGACTCGATGCGGCGCAATTCACCATCCCATTGCAGATACACAACGCCGTCGCGACGGATTGCCCGATGCTGGCGGCGCACGCCGTTGTGTTCGGTCAGCAGTTGCTCGCCCGCGAGTTGCGCCGATCGGGTAGCGCCCAACGTCAGCGCACGGTCCTGACCTTCGCAGCTCAAATGCAGGGTGATTTCTGTCGGCAATCCGGCACGGAACCCAGTGCCGATCCCCCAAGGCGAACTCAGGTCATCAGTGCGGGTCGTGTCCGGTTGGCTTTGGGAAAACGCCTGCGCCGCGGCTTGCCAGAACTCATCACTGAGCGGCGAGGGCTCTGGCAGCAGTTGCTCCTGGTAACGCGGAATGAACCCGGTATCCAGCTCAGCCGCCGCAAACGCCGGATGTCCAACGATTCGACGCAAGAAGTTGATGTTGGTCTTGAGCCCGCCAATCGCGAACTCATCGAGCATGCTCAGCAAGCGCAGGCGCGCCTGTTCGCGGTCCTCACCCCAGGCAATCAGCTTGCCGAGCATCGGGTCGTAGAACGGCGAAATCTCGTCGCCTTCTTCCACGCCGCTGTCGACCCGACGACCCGGACCTTGAGCCGATTCACGGTACAACTCCAGGCGCCCGGTGGCCGGCAGGAAATCATTGCCGGGGTCTTCGGCGTACAGCCGCACTTCGATCGCATGGCCGATCAGGGGCACTTGATCCTGAGTCATCGGCAGCGCTTCACCGCGTGCCACGCGAATCTGCCAGGCCACCAGATCGAGGCCGGTGATGGCTTCGGTGACCGGGTGTTCGACCTGCAGGCGCGTGTTCATCTCCATGAAGAAGAACTCGCCGCGCGCATCCAGCAAGAACTCCACGGTGCCGGCGCCGACATAACCGATGGCCTGCGCCGAACGCACGGCCGCTTCGCCCATGGCGCGGCGCAGTTCCGGGCTCAAGCCTGGTGCGGGCGCTTCTTCGACGACTTTCTGGTGCCGACGCTGAATCGAGCAGTCACGTTCGTTGAGGTACAGGCAATTGCCGTGCTGGTCGGCGAAAACCTGGATTTCCACGTGGCGCGGCTTCAGCAGATATTTCTCGACCAGCATCCGCGAATCGCCGAACGAGGATTGCGCTTCACGCTGGGCCGAGGCGAGGGCTTCGGCCAGTTGGCTGACGTCCTCGACCACTTTCATGCCTTTGCCGCCACCGCCCGCCGTCGCCTTGAGCAGCACCGGATAACCGATGCGTTCGCAGGCGTCGCGGAAGGTGTCGAGGTCTTGAGCTTCGCCGTGATAACCGGGCACCAGTGGCACACCAGCGGTTTCCATCAAGGCTTTGGCGGCGGATTTGCTGCCCATGGCGTCGATGGCCGAGGCGGGCGGACCGAGGAAGATCAGGCCTGCTTGTTCGATGGCGCGGGCGAACCCGGCATTCTCGGACAGAAAACCATAACCCGGATGAATCGCCTGCGCGCCGCTGGCCTTGGCGGCGGCGATCAGTTTGTCGATTTGCAGGTAGCTGTCGGCGGCTTTGCTGCCACCGAGGTCAACGCGAATGTCCGCTTCGCGGCTGTGCCGTGCTTCGCGGTCGGTGGCGCTGTGCACGGCGACGGTGGTCAGGCCCAGGGCCTTGGCGGTGCGCATGACCCGGCACGCGATTTCGCCACGGTTGGCCACCAGCAGAGAGGTAATGACAGGTGCGCTCATCAACGCGGCTCCTTGGGGGTGGTTTCGGCCTGCCAGCTCGGCGGACGTTTTTGCAGAAAGGCGCGCAGGCCTTCCTGGCCTTCGGGGCTGACGCGGATTCGTGCGATGGCATTTTCGGTGTAGCGACGCAGCGCCGGGGTCAGCGCGCCGTTGCCGACTTCACGCAGCAAATCCTTGCTGACGCGCATGGCTGCGGGGCTGTTGAGCAGCAGGTTGTCGATCCATTGCTCGACTTTCTGCTCCAGCTCATTGCCCGGATAACTCTCCGACAACAAGCCGATTTCCCGAGCGCGTTGCCCACCGAAGCGCTCGGCGGTCAGCGCATAACGGCGTGCCGCACGTTCGCCGATGGCTTGCACCACGAACGGGCTGATCACCGCCGGTGCCAGGCCGATACGCACTTCCGACAGGCAGAACTGCGCGTCGTCGGCGCCGATGGCCATGTCGCAGCAACTGATCAGGCCCAGCGCGCCGCCGAAAGCCGCGCCTTGTACCACGGCCAGCGTCGGAACTTTCAGCTTGGCCAGGTTGTACATCAACTCCGCCAGTTCCCGGGCGTCGTCCAGATTGGTGTGGTAATCGAGTTCGGCCGATTGCTGCATCCACGCCAGGTCGGCGCCGGCACTGAAATGCTTGCCACGTCCGCGCACCAGCAAAAAGCGCAGGCTGGCGTCGGTCGAGACCTTGTCCAGCGCGAGGATCAGCTCACGGATCATCTCGGCGTTGAACGCGTTGTTCTTTTCTTCCCGGCTGAGCCACAGAGTCGCGAAACCACGCGGGTCGGTCTGCAGTTCGAGGGTGTTGAAGTCGCTCATGTTCATCCGTCTCCACGGTACTTGTAGGAGCGAGGCTTGCCCGCGAAGGCGTCGGTACATCCAACATCGATGTGACTGACAAACCGCTTTCGCGGGCAAGCCTCGCTCCTACAAAGTCAGATCACATCCGGAACACGCCGAAGCGGCTCGGTTCGATTGGCGCGTTCAGCGACGCGGACAAGGCCAGGGCCAGCACATCGCGGGTCTGCGCCGGGTCAATGACGCCGTCGTCCCACAGCCGTGCGCTGGAGTAGTAAGGGTGGCCCTGTTCTTCGTATTGATCGAGGATCGGTTGCTTGATTTCGGCTTCCTGCTCGGCGCTGAAACCATGCCCGCCACGTTCAGCCTGCTCGCGCTTGACCTGCACCAATACGCCCGCCGCTTGCTCGGCGCCCATCACGCCGATGCGTGCATTCGGCCACATCCACAGGAAACGTGGATCGTAGGCCCGCCCGCACATGCCGTAGTTACCGGCGCCGAAGCTGCCGCCGATGATCACGGTGAATTTCGGCACCTTGGCACACGCCACGGCGGTCACCAGTTTTGCGCCGTGCTTGGCGATGCCGCCGGCCTCGTACTTCTGGCCAACCATGAAGCCGGTGATGTTTTGCAGGAACAGCAACGGAATGCCGCGCTGGCAGGCCAGTTCGATGAAGTGCGCGCCTTTCTGCGCGGCCTCGGCGAAAAGGATGCCGTTGTTGGCGAGGATCGCGATCGGGTAACCGTGCAAGTGAGCAAAACCGCACACCAGCGTGGTCCCGAACAGCGCCTTGAATTCGTCGAACACCGAACCGTCCACCAGCCGCGCGATCACTTCGCGCACATCGAACGGCTGCTTGGCGTCGGCCGAGACCACGCCATACAACTCGTCGCTGCTGTAGAGCGGGGCGATGGGCGTGCGTTGTTGCAGTTCGCCGAGCTTGCGCCAGTTGAGGTTGGCGATGCTGCGTCGGGCAATGGCCAAGGCGTGTTCATCGCTCTCGGCATAATGGTCGGCAACCCCGGAAATCTTGCAGTGCACGTCGGCACCGCCCAGATCTTCGGCGCTGACCACTTCACCGGTCGCGGCTTTCACCAGCGGTGGGCCGGCGAGGAAAATAGTCGCCTGCTCGCGAACCATGATCGCTTCGTCGGCCATCGCCGGCACGTAAGCGCCGCCGGCAGTGCACGAGCCCATGACCACCGCGATTTGCGGAATGCCCATGGCGCTCATGTTGGCCTGGTTGAAAAAGATCCGCCCGAAGTGCTCGCGGTCCGGGAACACTTCATCCTGACGCGGCAGGTTGGCGCCGCCGGAGTCCACCAGATAAATGCACGGCAAGCGGTTCTGCTGAGCGATGGTCTGGGCGCGCAGGTGTTTTTTCACGGTCAGCGGGTAATACGAGCCGCCTTTCACGGTGGCATCGTTGGCCACGATCATGCACTCGACGCCTTCCACTCGACCGATCCCGGCAATCACGCCCGCGGCCGGCACGTCTTCGCCATACACCTCGTAGGCCGCCAATTGGCTGATTTCAAGAAACGGCGAGCCCGGATCGAGCAGGCGATTGATCCGCTCGCGGGGCAGCAATTTGCCCCGCGAAGTGTGGCGTTCTTGCGCTTTCGGACCGCCACCTTGCTGCACTTGCGTGAGCAGGGTGTGCAAGGCGTCGACCTGGGTGAGCATCGCCGCGCTGTTCGCGGCAAACTCCGCCGAACGGGGGTTGAGCTGGGTATGCAGGATAGCCATGGACAGCTCCGTTTAGCGGGTTTCGTTGAACAGTTCGCGACCGATCAGCATGCGACGGATCTCACTGGTGCCGGCACCGATTTCGTACAGCTTGGCGTCACGCAGCAGACGACCGGCCGGGAATTCGTTGATGTAACCGTTGCCGCCGAGAATCTGGATTGCGTCGAGGGCCATTTGCGTGGCGCGCTCGGCGCTGTAGAGGATCACGCCGGCAGCGTCCTTGCGCGTGGTTTCGCCGCGCTCGCAGGCCTGGGCCACCGCATAAAGGTAGGCGCGGCTGGCGTTGAGTTGGGTGTACATGTCGGCGACTTTGCCCTGGATCAGCTGGAATTCGCCGATGCTTTGCCCGAACTGCTTGCGGTCGTGGATGTACGGCACGATCAGGTCCATGCAGGCCTGCATGATCCCGGTCGGGCCGCCGGACAGGACGACACGTTCGTAGTCGAGGCCGCTCATCAGCACTTTCACGCCGCCGTTGAGCACGCCGAGGATGTTTTCTTCCGGCACTTCGACGTCATCGAAGAACAGCTCGCAGGTGTTGGAGCCGCGCATGCCGAGCTTGTCGAACTTGTTGCTGCGGCTGAAGCCTTTCCAGTCGCGCTCGACGATGAACGCGGTGATGCCGTGCGGGCCTTTTTCCAGGTCGGTCTTGGCGTAGATCACGTAGGTGTTGGCGTCGGGACCGTTGGTGATCCAGGTTTTGCTGCCGTTGAGCACGTAGTGATCACCACGTTTGTCGGCGCGCAATTTCATCGAGACCACGTCGGAACCGGCATTCGGTTCACTCATGGCCAGGGCGCCGATGTGCTCGCCGCTGATCAGCTTCGGCAGGTATTTGCTTTTCTGTTCGTGATTGCCGTTGCGGTTGATCTGGTTCACGCAAAGGTTGGAGTGCGCGCCGTAGGACAGGGCGACCGACGCCGAACCGCGGCTGATTTCTTCCATGGCCACCACGTGCGCCAGGTAACCCAGGCCAGCACCGCCGTATTCTTCCGGGACGGTAATGCCGAGCAGGCCCATGTCGCCGAACTTGCGCCACAGGTCGGCGGGGAACAGGTTGTCGATGTCGATCTGAGCGGCGCGCGGGGCGATCTCTTTGGCGACGAAGGACTGGACCTGATCGCGCAGCATGTCGATGGTTTCACCGAGGGCAAAGTTCAGGGATGGATAGCTCATGGGTCACCTTTTGGCTTTTTTGTAGGGCGGGGAGGGTCGTGATTTGGCTCTCACCTTTACGTTAACGTAAGCCTGTGACGAATGGCTGTCAATCACCCTTTACGTTAACGTCAACTTGAGCGAGAGTAGAGCCAGTTCAAGATAGAAAGCGGACCAAACTTGTAGGAGCGATGCTTGCTCGCGAAAGCGTCAGATCAGTCGACATAAATGTTGAATGTAGAGGCCTCTTCGCGAGCAAGCATCGCTCCTACAGGTATCCGTTGGTAGCCCATTAATAAAGACAATAGGGGTCGTCATGGATCAACCCAGTGCAAGCCCGCAGCGCAGCTATACCCGTGGTTCTCAGGACAAAGCCTTGCTGGCGATGACCATCGGTCAGGCATTTGATAACACCGTCGCGCAGTATCCGACGGGCGAGGCGCTGGTCGTGCGCCATCAACAGTTGCGCTACACCTGGCAGCAACTGTCCGACGCCGTGGACCTTCATGCCCGGGCGCTGCTCGCGCTGGGGTTGCAGACCGGTGATCGCCTCGGCATCTGGGCGCCGAATTGCGCGCAGTGGTGCATCAGCCAGTTTGCCAGCGCGAAGATCGGCGTGATCCTGGTCAACATCAACCCGGCGTATCGCAGCTCGGAACTCGAATACGTGTTGAAGCAGTCAGGCTGCCAATGGCTGGTCTGCGCGGGCGCGTTCAAGACCTCTAATTACCACGGCATGCTGCAAGGCCTGGTGCCCGAGCTGGCGGAACAATCCATCGGCCAGTTGCAGAGCGAGCGTCTGCCGGACTTGCGCGGCGTGATCAGCCTGGATGCGCAGCCGCCATCAGGTTTTCTGCCGTGGTCGCAACTGAGCGATCTCGCAGCGGGTGTATCCAGCGAGCAGTTACGCGAGCGGGGCGACAGCCTGCATTTCGACCAGGCCGTGAACATCCAGTACACCTCCGGCACCACCGGTTTTCCGAAGGGCGCGACCCTCAGCCACTACAACATTCTCAACAACGGTTACATGGTGGGCGAAAGCCTCGGCCTGACCGCCAATGATCGGCTGGTGATTCCGGTGCCGCTGTATCACTGCTTCGGCATGGTCATGGGCAACCTCGGCTGCATCACCCACGGCAGCACCATGATTTACCCTAACGACGCCTTCGATCCGCTGCTGACCCTGACCACCGTCGCCGAAGAAAAGGCCACCGCACTGTATGGCGTGCCGACCATGTTCATCGCCATGCTCGATCAGCCGCAACGTGCGCAATTCGATCTGTCGAGCCTGCGTACCGGGATTATGGCCGGCGCGACCTGTCCGATCGAAGTGATGCGTCGCGTGATCAGCGAAATGCACATGAATGAAGTGCAGATTGCCTACGGCATGACGGAAACAAGTCCGGTGTCGTTGCAGACCGGTCCTTCAGACGAACTGGAATTGCGCGTCACCACGGTCGGTCGCACCCAACCGCAGCTTGAAAGCAAAATCATCGACGAGGCGGGCAACCTGGTACCGCGCGGCACCATCGGCGAACTCTGCACCCGTGGCTACAGCGTGATGCTCGGCTACTGGAACAACCCGCAAGGCACCGCCGAAGCCATCGATCAGGCCGGCTGGATGCACACCGGTGATCTGGCGAGCATGAATGATGAAGGCTACGTGTGCATTGCCGGACGCAACAAGGACATGATCATCCGAGGCGGTGAGAATATTTACCCGCGGGAGCTGGAAGAATTCTTCTTCACTCACCCGGCCGTGGCGGACGTGCAAGTGATCGGCATCCCGTGTTCGCGTTATGGCGAAGAGATCGTCGCCTGGATCAAATTCCACCCCGGTCACAGTGCCACCGAGCAAGAGCTGCAAACCTGGTGCAAGGAGCGCATCGCGCACTTCAAGACACCGCGCTACTTCAAGTTTGTGGAAGAGTTTCCGATGACGGTGACCGGCAAGATCCAGAAATTCCGGATGCGCGAGATCAGCATCGAGGAATTGCGCATCAACAAGGCGTGACAAATTTCCCCTTGTGGGAGCCAGCCTGCTGGCGATAGCGGAGTGTCAGTCAACATACCTATGTCTGAACCACCGCAATCGCCAGCAGGCTGGCTCCCACAGGGGCGATGGTGAAAACCTGAATCGCAGAAAGCACAAAGGGGAGCCGAAGCTCCCCTTTAATTTTTCGTTGCGCATGCTCTTTTTTTATTATTGAGGGGCGGTCTGTTTTTGTTTTTGGCAACCGTGACCCTTTACCGCTGTTTTTGTCGATCCCCATCCGGGATCAAGAGCAAACGTATTTTTTTGAGCGCTGATCTACTTTTTCGCTAAGCGATCCAACCAGTTCGGGAGCTACCTGAAGGTAGTTTTATTGTTCTCTGCCCGGTTGCGGGTTACTCCGAAAAGCACCCTGAAAAGCACACCTTCTCCAAAAAAATCTGTTAGCTGCGTCTCTGCCGTGTTGTTCTTGTTATGTCAGAGTCGTTACGTCTTATTTTTATTGGTTTGCTGCTTTTTATTCTTGTTATGCCATAGAGATAGCAGAAGCCGTGCCAACTTTTAAAAACCCTTTAAAATCAACAGCTTGAATTTTTGTAGGATTTTTCGCTCAGGTAAACCCCTACAATTTGTTTCCGTGTTACTCGCTTATCCCCCACGTTCCAGACGCAGCGGTAACACCTGGACACATCAGCACACTTACTGCGCGCTGCGAGCCTTGGCCACGCGCGAACCGGTGGGGCGCCCCAGCACTGTGCAAATCTGCTGACCGGCGAGAATCAAGGCGTCCAGGTCGATACCTGTTTCGATGCCGAGGCCATTGAGCAGGTAAACCACGTCTTCGGTGGCGACGTTACCGCTGGCGCCTTTGGCGTAAGGGCAGCCGCCGAGGCCGGCGATGGAGCTGTCAAACACCGAGATCCCTTCGAGCAGGCTGGCATAGATGTTGGCCATGGCCTGGCCGTAGGTATCGTGGAAGTGCCCGGCCAGTTTCTCCCGAGGCACGTCGGCCGAAACCACTTCGAACATTTTGCGCGTCGCGCCTGCCGTGCCGGTGCCGATGGTGTCCCCCAGCGAGACTTCGTAGCAGCCCATGGCATAGAGCTCGCGGGCGACCAGGGCAACTTGCTCGGGTTTGACATGACCTTCATAAGGACAGCCCAGCACACAGGACACGTAACCGCGAACGGTGACGCCGTGCTGCCTGGCGGCTTCCATGATCGGCGCAAAACGCTCCAGGCTTTCGCTGATCGAGCAATTGATGTTGCGCTGGGAAAACGCTTCGGACGCTGCGGCGAACACTGCGACTTCCTTGACCCCGGCGGCGATCGCATCTTCGAAGCCGCGCAGGTTGGGGGCGAGGGCGCCATAGGTCACGCCGGGTTTGCGCTGGATTTGCGCGAAGACTTCGGCGGATCCGGCCATCTGCGGCACCCATTTGGGCGAAACGAAACTGCCGACTTCTATATAGCCGAGGCCCGCGGCCGTGAGTGCGTCGACCAGTTGCACCTTATCGGCAACGCTGATCGGTTGAGCTTCGTTTTGCAGACCGTCGCGGGGGCCGACTTCGACCAGGCGTACGTGGGAAGGAAGGGACATGGGAATCGACCTTTGTTGATTATCTGAATGCCGAATGAACCCTGTAGGAGCAAGCTTGCTCGCGATTGCGGTAGCACCTTCAACATAGATGTCGACTGACGCGACGCCATCGCTGGCAAGCCAGCTCCTACAGGACCGGCTGGCTTTTCATCGTCTGTTCCAGCGCCTGGGTGCAGCGCTCCTGTGCGGTGTCCAGTTCCAGCTTCATCTGCTCGATGTCGAGCATCTGCTGCTCCAACTGTTCGCGGCGCTCGGCGATTTTGCTCAGCATGGTTTGCAGCTGTTTCTGATTGCCGCCGGTGGGGTCGTAGAGTTCGATCAGCTCGCGGCATTCGGCGAGTGAGAAGCCAATGCGCTTGCCCCGCAGGATCAGTTTCAGGCTGACCTTGTCACGGGGCGAATAGATGCGTTCCTGGCCGCGTCGTTCGGGGCTGAGCAAGCCTTGCTCTTCATAGAAGCGAATGGCCCGCGTGGTGATGTCGAGCTCGCGGGCGAGGTCGGAAATGCTATAGGTCTGGCTGCTCATGGAAGCGCTCAAAAAAAGGTCATGGCGCTAAGCTAATGGCAGGTTGACGTTTACGTCAAGGGGCGGGGTTTTTCATCGTCATTGCGGGCCTCTTCGCGGGCAAGCCTCGCTCCTACAAGTACTGTGTAAATCCTGTAGGAGCGAGGCTTGCCCGCGAAGAACGATAACCCGGTGTAATGCCCTACACCTTATCGAGCTTCTTCTCATGCGCCGTCACCTGCTGGCACAACTCGATCATCTGCTCGCGCATCCAGCGGTTGGCCGGGTCCTGGTCGGTGCTTTCGTGCCAGTAAAGGTGAGTTTCCACCGGCGGCACATCGTTGACCGGCAGGTTCACCGAATACAAATCATGGCGGCGGGCGAAGCGCTCCGGCACGGTCATGACCATGTCGGTCTGCTGCAATACCTGCGATGCCATCAAGTAATGCTGGGAGCGCAGGGCAATCTTGCGCTGGATGCCCATCTTGCCTAGAGCCAGGTCGACATGGCCCAGACCACTGCGGCGGCTGGAAATATGGATGTGCGTCAGTGACAGATAGTCATCGAGGGTGAATTTCTCCTTGGTCGCCAGCGGATGGCCCTTGCGCATGGCGCACACGTAACGGTCTTCCATCAACTTGACGTGACGCACTTGCGGGTCGGTGTTGAGCGGCGCGTCCACCGCAAAGTCGAGTCGCCCGGCCGCCAGTTCCTTGGTGGTCTCGCGGCGCTTGGACAGAAAGCTTTCGATGATCACCGTCGGCGCCAGGCGGCGCAGGCGCTGGAACAGTGGCGGCAGGATCACCGCTTCGGTGAGGTCGGTCATGCTGATGCGGTACGTCTTGACCGCCTGCAACGGGTTGAAGATGCGGCTTTCCTGCACCGACACCCGCAGCAGCGAGAGGGCGTTGCGCACCGGGCCGATGATGTTTTGCGCCATCGGCGTTGGCACCATGCCTTGGGCCGTACGCACGAACAAAGGATCGTTGAACGTCTCGCGCAGGCGGGCCAGAGCGTTCGAAACAGCCGGTTGAGTAATGCCGACAATCTGTCCGGCGCGGGTCAGGTTGGCTTCGGTGTAGATCGCGTCGAAGACGATGAAAAGGTTGAGGTCGACCTTGCTCAGATTCATTGCGCTGCACTCTTATTGTTGGTTCTCAATCAGCCGATCATATATCGGTGATGAATGTTAATACACGCCGAGAATAGGCTAGGTAAATTTTCATAGCTGTTCTAGCATCGATTGCATGACCTAAACAACCTCCCCCCAGAAGGTAGCTGCTCATGGATTTCGCTTATTCGCCCAAGGTGCAAGAACTGCGTGAGCGCGTGACCGCGTTCATGGACACCTACGTTTATCCCGCCGAAGCCGTGTTCGAGCGCCAGGTTGCCGAGGGCGACCGCTGGCAGCCGACTGCGATCATGGAAGAACTGAAACTCAAGGCCAAGGCTGAAGGCCTGTGGAATTTGTTTCTGCCTGAGTCCGAACTCGGCGCCGGCCTGACCAACCTCGAATACGCACCATTGGCAGAGATCATGGGCCGCTCGCTGTTGGGGCCTGAGCCATTCAACTGCTCGGCGCCCGACACCGGCAACATGGAAGTGCTGGTGCGCTACGCCAACGAAGAACAGAAGCAACGCTGGCTCGAACCGCTGCTACGCGGTGAGATCCGCTCGGCGTTCGCCATGACCGAACCGGACGTGGCTTCGTCCGACGCCACCAACATGGCGGCCCGCGCCGTGCGCGACGGTGATGAGTGGGTGATCAACGGCAAAAAGTGGTGGACCTCGGGTGCCTGCGATCCACGCTGCAAGATTCTGATCTTCATGGGCCTGAGCAATCCTGATGCGCCACGCCACGCCCAGCACTCGATGATTCTGGTGCCGGTGGATGCACCGGGCGTGAAGATCGTTCGTCCGCTGCCGGTGTTCGGTTACGACGACGCGCCTCACGGTCACGCCGAAGTGTTGTTCGAAAACGTCCGCGTGCCGTACGAAAACGTCCTGTTGGGCGAAGGACGCGGCTTCGAAATCGCCCAGGGTCGCCTTGGCCCGGGTCGGATTCACCACTGCATGCGTTCGATCGGCATGGCTGAGCGTGCGCTGGAACTGATGTGCAAACGTTCGGTGAATCGCACTGCGTTCGGCAAACCCCTGGCGCGCCTGGGCGGCAACATCGACAAAATCGCCGACTCGCGGATGGAGATCGACATGGCGCGCCTGCTGACCTTGAAAGCGGCGTACATGATGGACACCGTCGGCAACAAAGTGGCGAAAAGCGAAATCGCGCAGATCAAGGTGGTGGCACCGAACGTGGCGTTGCGCGTCATCGACCGGGCGATCCAGATCCATGGCGGGGCAGGGGTTTCCAACGATTTCCCGCTGGCCTACATGTATGCGATGCAGCGCACGCTGCGCCTGGCCGACGGCCCGGATGAAGTGCACCGCGCGGCGATCGGCAAGTTCGAGATCGGCAAGTATGTGCCGAAGGAAATGATGCGCAGCAGCCACTGAGTGTCACCCCTCTGTAGGAGCGAGCCTGCTCGCGATGGTCGCCAACGATAACGCGTGTTTATTGGATAAACACGGTGTTCATTAGTCCATCGCGAGCGGGCTCGCTCCTACAGTTGATAGCGTTTCAGTCGATCACTGGCAGTCCGTAAAAAGCCCGCGCACAGGCAGTGCTATGGGCCGCCAGCTCTTCCTCGCTTTCCCCGCGATGCAACGCCACTTCCCGCAACACTTCAGTCAGGTACGCCGGTTCGTTGCGGCCATTTTTCGGCTTTGGCCGCAAACTGCGCGGCAGCAGATACGGTGCATCGCTCTCCAGCATCAACCGCCCGCGTTTGATTTCTTTCACCAACGGATGCAAATGTGTGCCCCGACGCTCGTCGCAGATCCAGCCGGTGATGCCGATGTGCAAGTCGAGGTCGAGGTAGCTGAACAGCGCCTTCTTTTCGCCGGTGAAGCAATGCACCACGGCGGCCGGCAACTGGTCGCGGTAATCGCGCAGGATTTCCAGCAAGCGCTGACTGGCATCACGTTCGTGGAGAAACACCGGCAGTTGCAGATCGACCGCCATCGCCAAGTGTTCTTCGAGGACTTTTTCCTGTTGCGGACGCGGCGAGAAATCACGATTGAAATCCAGCCCGCATTCACCCACCGCCACTACGTTCGGCTCTTTGAGCAAACTGCGCAGACGCTGGGCGCTGTCGGCGTTCCAGTCGCTGGCTGCGTGAGGGTGAATGCCGGCGGTGGCGAACAGCCGTTGCGCCGTTTCATCCAATTGTCGGCACAGCTCCAGCGCCTGTTCGCTGCCTTCGACATTGGTGCCGGTGAGCACCAATTGGCAGACTCCCGCGGCATAGGCGCGGTCGAGTACAGCCTGGTGTTTGTCGGCAAAACTGGGGTTGGTCAGGTTGACGCCGATATCGATGAGTTGCATGGTGCTACCTCGGACCAAAGGCCGGAAAGCATATCAGAGCTGTAGATTTATAAGAAAAGCCAAGAACTACAACGAGTTAAAGCTGTCTTTTGATGCCGCGAGACAAGCTGGGGTGGTCAGCGTGCCATCACTGTGCCAGTCTTTCGCACTTTGCCAGCGCTCAAGGCGCTCTGTTTCTGTCGTTCGATTTCAAACATTTTTTTGAAATTGGCCCAGTATTCTTTCCGGAGAGTGGATGACACGTCCCTCGATTTTGTTACTGCTGTGTGGTTCGTTGCTGCTGCCGATGCCGGCGGTTGCGCGGCTGGCCGGCCCGCTGCAAGCCGTGCCGGCGGCCCAGGTGCGTGACCTGCAGGAAATCCGCAGCAGCCGTGTGCTGAAGGTGCTGGTCAACCAGAGCCGCAACAGCTCCGGCGAAGTACAGGGCCAGGCCATCGGCGTCGAATACCATCGCTTGCGTGCCTTCGAGCAATACCTCAATGGCCATGCCCGTGACGGTCAGGAAGTGACGCTCAAGATCATTCCCAAAGCCAAGGATCAACTGCTCGGCGCGTTGCAGCGCGGGGAGGGGGATCTGGTTGCACCGGGCGAGTTGCTCGATCTGCAACCGGGCTACGCCGTCAGCACCAGCGAACCGATTGCCAGCGACATTCCTCTGGTCCTGGTCGGAATCAAGGGCGAGAAGCGCTACACCCGCCTTGAACAACTGTCCGGTAAAACCCTGGCGCTACCCACCGGCAGCGCCGCCGGGGAGGCGATCAGTCAGATCAATCAAAAACTTGCCTTGCACAAACTGGCACCGGTGAAGATCGAGTGGGTCGATCCGAGCCTAGCGGTCGAAGACGTGCTGGAAATGGTTCAGGGCGGGATTTTTCACCTGACCATCGTCGAGCAGCCGATTGCCGAACGCTGGGGCAAGATCCTGCCCAAGTTGCGTTTCGATCGGCAGGTGCTGATCAGCGAGCCGGGGGAAGAATTCTGGTTCGTACGCCGCGATGCCTCGATGCTGCGGGCGAGCATCGATCGCTTCCTGCTCGGGTACAAAAAGCCTTCGGATCAGGACGCGGCGTTCCTGCGCATCTATCGTCGTCTCTATCAAGTGCATTACCCACTGGCCAAGACTGATCGCCAGCGCCTGGAAAAACTTCGACCGGTACTGCAGAAACACGCCGATGCCCAAGGCATGGATTGGTTGAATCTGGCGGCATTGGCCTTCAAGGAGTCCGCGTTGCAACCCCGCGCACGAAGCGGCGGTGGCCCCACTGGCCTGATGCAGATCACTCCGTCCGCGGCCCAGCGGGTAGGGGTCAACAACATTCAGGACCTCGATGCCAATGTGCAGGCCGGGGCCAAATACCTGGCGATGATCCGCCGCAAGTTTTTTGCCAGCCCCAAACTCAACGAGCGTGAGCGTATGGCGTTCGTGCTGGCGGCTTACAACATCGGGCCGGAGCGGGTTCAGGGCATGCGCGCCGAGGCGCGTCGGCGAGGCTTGAATCCCAATCAATGGTTCTTCCAGGTCGAGCGCATCGCCATGGAGCAGGTGGGAATGGGACCTGTCAGCTATGTTAATAGCGTGAACAAGTATTACTTGGCGTTCGATCGGGAGCGGGAGTCGTTGGAGCCCCAGGGGCAGAAAGTAGCCTTAAGGAAGTGATCGAATAAACTGATTGTTATGGCGAAAAATTTGCGCTTTTAGCATTTAATTTATTGATTAATATAGCGGCCAACCAACACACAAACACACAATGGATGACACAGCATGAGCTCACTGATCAACAAGGTACTGTTTACCCGCGCTGGCTACGGCCTGACTGTCCTGCGGATCTTCGTCGGCATCATCTTCGCGGCTCACGGCTCGCAGAAACTCTTCGGCGCTTTCGGCGGCTACGGTCTGGCGGGCACCGCGCAGTACATGGAAAGCATCGGCCTGGCACCGGGTTACCTGATGGCCACGTTGGCCGGTGGTACCGAGTTCTTCGCCGGTCTGGCCTTGATCATCGGCTTGCTGGTCCGCCCTGCGGCACTCGGCCTGACGTTCCTTTCGCTGGTCGCCATCTTCAGCGTGCATATCAGCAACGGTCTGTTCATGGCCAACAACGGTTATGAATTCGCCCTGGCCCTGCTGGGTGGCAGCATCGCGGTGCTGTTCGAAGGCGCCGGCAAGCTGTCGGTTGATCGCGCCATCGCTGGTTGATCGCTCTGGCTCAACGAAAAGGCCCGCATTGCGCGGGCCTTTTTTGTTGTGCGTCATTCTTGACACTGTCCGGTCAGCTTCTCTAGGATGCTGCCATGCGCCGATTTAAACAGCTACTTGCGGGGCGCCAGGTGACTCATTCAGTTGCCGATAGAAGCTTGAAACAGGCTTCGAAATACCGCTAAAGCGCTGGTTCGGTGTTGCCTCTCACCTGCCATGCAGACTTTTGAGGCAGAGACACGACACGATGAATGCACTAAACCCCGTTGTACGCCCCGCGCCGATCACGGCACATCTGACCCAGCGCAATCCAAAAATCCTGCTTGGCGGCAAACATCAGCCGACGCTCCTGCGTTACCTCGATGGTTGGCCACGTCGCACCGGTGGACCCGCAGCTTTCCTGATCCAGTTTGTCGAAGACGGTGAGTCACTCGCGCGTTTTGCCAGCGACAGTTTCGACCTGGCGGTGATTCAGTCGCCCGCCCTTGAAGACGCGCCAGAGATGATCAGGCAACTGACCCGCGTCGCCCGGCAAGGATTGATCACCCGCCGTTAAGGCTTATGGGTAATCAATCGCCACGATATACACGCACTGTTCGCCGGTAGGCGTCTGGACCCGAACTTCGGCGTCCAGTGCCTTGCCGATCAGGGCGCGTGCCAGCGGTGAGTCGATGCTGATCAGGCCCAGTTTCAAGTCCAGTTCGTCCGGCCCGACGATGCGGTAGCGCGACTCCTTGCCGTCCTCGTCTTCGATGGTGACCCAGGCCCCGAAGTAGACTTTGTTCGGATCGCTGGGCTTTTCGCTGACCACCTTGAGCGCTTCCAGCCGTTTGGTGAGAAAGCGCACGCGACTGTCGATTTCGCGCAGCATCTTTTTGCCGTAGGTGTATTCGGCGTTCTCGGAGCGATCACCCTGCGCCGCGGCCTCGCTGACCGATTGCGTGACCTGCGGTCGGCGCACATGCCAGAGTTCATGGAACTCGGCCCGCATCCGCGCTTCACCTTCAGGGGTGATCAGCGCGGTGCCAGCGGTGCGGGGAGGGCGATAACGGCTC
Organism: Pseudomonas sp. BF-RE-25; assembly: GCF_019956105.1. Classification (NCBI taxonomy): domain Bacteria; kingdom Pseudomonadati; phylum Pseudomonadota; class Gammaproteobacteria; order Pseudomonadales; family Pseudomonadaceae; genus Pseudomonas; species Pseudomonas sp. BF-RE-25. The sequence continues at coordinate 4,221 of NZ_JAHBDB010000060.1, read as the reverse complement.
ATGGCAACTTCTTGTGGTTGAGAAGGGTTGAGTCTATCAACCCTCGCGCAAGACTGTCAGGGGGCTGGCGTTCAAGGCGCGCCGGGTGCCAAACACGCCGGCACCGCCGATCAGCACGGCGCCGATCAGGGGCAACACCAACAGCCACGGATGCGGGTGCCATGGCAAGTCGAAGGCGTAACGGTACAGCACCAGGCTCACCAGCTCCGAGCCCAGCGCTGCCAGCAATCCGCTGACCGCGCCAAGCAGGCCGAACTCGATCCGTCGGGCCTTGACCAGCAACTGGCGCTCGGCCCCCAGAGCTCGCAGCAATGCGCCCTGGCGAATGCGTTCATCCAGCGTGGCTTGCAGGCCCGAGAACAACACCGCCATCCCCGCCGCCAACACAAACAACAACACGTACTCCACCGCCAGGGTGACCTGGGCGAGGATGCTGCGCAGCTGCGCCAGCAAGGCTTCGACTTGCAGAATGGTCACCGCCGGGAAGGCGCGGGACAGGTCGATGATCTGCTGGTCGTGGCCCGCCGCCAGATAGAAACTGGTCAGGTAGGTCGCTGGCAGATCCTTCAATGTGCCGGGCTGGAAAATCATGAAGAAGTTCGGCTGGAAGTTGTCCCAGTTGATCTCCCGCAGGCTGGTGACCTTCGCTTCGCGATTGACCCCGCCGACAGTAAAGACCAAGTGATCGCCGAGCTTGAGCTTCAGGCTCTCGGCGACTTTGCCTTCCACCGACACGCCGGGAACGTCGTCCGGCGCCTGATCGCCCCACCAGTTGCCGGCGGTGAGTTTGTTGCCGGCCGGCAGGTCTGCCGCCCAGGTCAGGCTGAGGTCGCGCTGAATCGCCCGATCACCGGCCGAGTCCTTGCTGACGATGTCCTGCACCGGTTCGCCATTGATGCTGATCAATCGCCCCGGCACCACTGGATACAACGGCGCCGATTGTGCCGACAGTTCGATCAGGCGATCGGTGAATGCCTGTTTTTCCGCTGGCAGGATGTTCAGCGCGAAGTAATTCGGCGCGTTTTTCGGCAACTGGTTTTGCCAGGTGTCCAGCAATTCGCCGCGCAGCAAAGCGATCAGCGCCATGGACAGCAGGATCAGACCGAAGGCCAGCGATTGGCCGGCTGCCGCCAGTGGATGACGCAGCAGTTGACCCAGGCCGAGACGCCACGGCAACGAAGCGCGCGCGAGCATTCGGCGCAGGCTCTTCAGTAGCAGCAACAGCAAACCGCCCAACACCAGCGCCGCGATCACGCCGCCGCCGAGCAGGGCGAAGGTCAGTACCAAATCCAGGCTCAGGCGCCACATGATCAGCCCGAGAGCGCCCAGTGCAGCGCCGTAGACCATCCAGGTGCTGGAAGGAATCGGCAGCATGTCGCGACGCAATACGCGCAATGGCGGGACCCGACCCAACGCAGCCAGTGGCGGCAAGGCAAAACCGGCCAGCGCTACCAGTCCGGTGCCGATCCCGGCGATGGCCGGAAGCAGGCCGCCCGGTGGAACATCGGTCGGCAACAAATCATGCAGCAGCGCGAACAACCCGAGTTGCGCCAGCCAGCCGAGCAAGGCGCCGCTGATGCTGGCCAGCAGTCCGAGAACCGTCAGCTGCAAACTGAACAGCACCATGGTTTCCCGACGGGACAGCCCGAGGCAGCGCAAAAGTGCACTGGCATCGAAGCGGCGGGTGGCGAAGCGCGTCGCCGACAGCGCCACCGCGACGCCGGACAACAGCACCGCGACCAGACTCGCCATGTTCAAGTAGCGCTCGGCTTTGCCCAGTGCGCCGCCGATCTGCCGGTTGCCATCGCGGGCGTCTTGAATGCGTTGATTGGCGGCGAGGCCGGGTTTGATCAATTGACGGTAGGTTTCCAGCGCTTCGGGCTTGCCGCGCCAGAGTTCGCGGTAGCTGACGCGGCTGCCGGGTTGCACCACGCCGGTCGCCGTGAGATCGCTGAGGTTGATCAGCACCCGTGGCGTCAGGCTGTAGAAATTGCCGGCGCGGTCCGGTTCATAGGTCAGGACGCGCGCCAGTTTCAGGGTGCGCATGCCGACGTCGATGCTGTCGCCGATCTTCAAGTCCAGCGCGGTCAGCAGTCGCGCTTCAACCCAGGCTTCGCCGGGTTTCGGCCCGCCTCCGGATTCTTCCGCAGCGAAGGGCGCGGCGGCGCTTTTCAGCTCGCCGCGCAGTGGATAGACGTCGTCGGCGGCCTTGATGCTGGACAGCTGAATGCCATTGTCGGTGGCGATTACGCTGGAGAACTCCACCACCTGCGCATGTTCGAGGCCCAGATCCGTGCCGCTTTTGATCTGTTCGGGTCGCGCCGGCGAACTGCCTTCGAGCAGCAGGTCGGCGCCGAGAAACTCGGTGGCGCGCAGCATCATGGCGCCATTCAGGCGGGCACCGAAGTAACCGATGGCGGTACTCGCCGCCACCGCTACCAGCAAAGCGAAGAACAACACCCGCAGCTCACCGGCGCGGGCGTCGCGCAGCAGTTGGCGGATGGCGAGACTGAACAGGCGCAACAGCGGCAGGCGTGCCATCAAGGCTCCAGAGGGGCGACCAGCAGGCCGGCTTCAAGGCGGATCAGGCGCCGGCAACGATGTGCCAGGCGTTCATCGTGGGTCACCAGCACCAGGGTCGTGCCGCGTTCCTTGTTCAGTTCGAACAACAGATCGCTGATGCGCTCGCCGGTGTGGCTGTCGAGGTTGCCGGTGGGTTCGTCGGCGAACAGCACATCGGGCTCGGCGGCAAACGCACGGGCAATCGCCACACGTTGCTGCTCGCCACCGGAGAGCTGGCGGGGCGAGTGGGTCAGGCGTTGGCCCAAACCGACCCGTTGCAGCAATTCGGTGGCGCGCTCACGGGCGTCTTTGCGGCCATCGAGTTCCAGCGGCAGCATGACGTTTTCCAGGGCGTTGAGGCTGTCGAGCAATTGGAATGATTGAAAGACAAAACCGACGTGTTCGGCGCGAATGCGTGCGCGTTGGTCTTCATCGAGATTGCTCAGGCCCTGGCCTGCGAGGGTGACTTCACCGCTGCTCGGCAAGTCGAGGCCGGCGAGCAGGCCGAGGAGGGTGGATTTCCCTGAACCGGACGCGCCGACGATGGCCAGGCTGTCGCCCTTGTTCAGTTCCAGGCTGAGTTCGTGCAGGATAGTCAGATCACCTTCCGCGCTGGGAACCACTTTGCTGAGGTCCTTCGCGGTGAGAATGCTTGCGCCCATGGAGAATCCGATGCGAGTGTGGTTTTTGAGTGCTGGCCTGGCCTTGATGTGCATGGCCCAGAACGCAGCGGCGGGTACTGTCCTGATCGTTGGCGATAGTATCAGCGCCGGTTTCGGACTGGATACCCGCGAGGGGTGGGTGTCGCTGCTTGAGCAACGGCTCAAGCGCGAAGGTTTCGACGATAAGGTGGTCAATGCGTCCATCAGCGGCGACACCAGCGCCGGAGGCCGGGCGCGCCTGCCTGCGCTGCTTGCAGAGCATAAACCGGAGTTGGTGATCCTCGAGTTGGGTGGCAATGACGGGCTGCGCGGAATGCTGCCAACACAATTGCAACAAAACCTTGCGGCGATGATCAACAGCTCCAAGGCCAGTGGTGCCAAAGTGCTGCTACTCGGCATGCAATTGCCACCCAACTACGGTGCGCGCTACAACAAGGTCTTCGCTGAGGCTTTCAGCAACGTCGCCGCCGAGAAAAAAATCCCGCTGGTGCCGTTTTTCCTCGAGGGCGTGGGTGGGCATCCTGAGCTGATGCAGTCAGACGGCCTGCACCCGACTGCGGGCGCTCAGGACAAGTTGCTGGAAAATGTCTGGCCGACACTGAAACCGCTGCTTTGACGCTTTTCTAGCGGCGGTGTTTCGGCTAAGGTGGCGCCCCCGATTTGGAGCCCCCGATGCCGCGTCCCGCCTGGTCACTTTTTGCCTATCAACTGATCGAGCCTGACGAACAGCTGGATCTGTTCGCCTGCCAGGAAGTGCGGGTACATCTGGTGACCCGTCAGCTGGAGCTGGGCGGCTCGGCCGATCGTACCTTGTGCGGAAGTCTGCTGCCCGCGCAACCGCGCTGGTCGAGCGTTGATCGCCGGGTGTTCCAGGATCAGCGGCTGTGTTCGTTGTGCCGGGCCATTCTGGAGTCGCAAAAGCGCGGTACTTCGCCGATCTGGCCGGAGCTGCGGTTCGAGCTTTGATGGCTTGATGTGGGGTTGGGTTGGGTTGGGT
>NZ_JAHBDB010000059.1:0-28570 GCF_019956105.1 Pseudomonas sp. BF-RE-25 | reverse complement strand
GCCCCCAACAGCTCTAAGCCCACTGGAATTCCAGAAAAACCCTGCTGTACTCAGCCAAGGTTCTGGAGATGAGCCTGTCGTAAATCTGCAGGATGCATAACTCGATACAGTCTCGATAGGAAACCTATCAAGGACGCTCTCATGTCTCTGTTCAAACGTTCAGTCACTGAGTTGTTAGGTACGTTCTGGCTGGTGTTGGGGGGTTGCGGCAGTGCGGTTCTGGCCGCGTCTTCTCCGCTTGGAATCGGAGTACTCGGTGTGGCCATCGCGTTTGGTCTCACCGTACTGACCATGGCCTTCGCCATCGGCCACATCTCCGGTTGCCACCTCAACCCCGCCGTGTCGGTCGGTTTGTCAGTCGGTGGCCGATTCCCCGCCAAGGAACTGCCCGCCTACATCATCGCCCAGGTCATCGGCGGGATCATCGCCGCCGCGTTGATCTACTACATCGCCAGCGGCAAGGAAGGTTTCGACCTCTCCGCCGGCCTGGCCTCCAACGGCTACGGCGAACACTCCCCCGGCAAATACTCGATGGCCTCAGGCTTTGTCTGTGAACTGGTGATGACGGCGATGTTTGTGCTGATCATCCTCGGCGCCACCGACAAACGCGCACCCGCCGGGCTGGCACCGATCGCCATCGGCCTGGCCCTGACGCTGATCCACCTGATCTCGATTCCCATCACCAACACCTCGGTCAACCCGGCCCGCAGTACCGGCCCGGCCCTGATTGTCGGCGGCTGGGCGATCGCGCAACTGTGGATGTTCTGGGTCGCGCCGCTGCTGGGTGCAGTGGTCGGTGGTGTGACGTATCGGTGGCTGGGCAAGGTAGGCACTTGACCCCATGGAGGAGGATCAGTCCTGTCGGTAAGGCAAGGCGGTCCTCGCTTCCTCGGCATAGGCCAGGACGCCGAGACGCTCCTGATGAAGGAAGTCTTTGACGGCGGCTTTCAAGCCGGGATGGCGCAAGTAGTGCCAGGAATGGGTGATCACCGGTTCAAACCCGCGAATCAGTTTGTGCTCACCCTGAGCACCGGCATCGAAACGCTGAAAACCGTTGGCAATTGCGTAGTCCATCCCTTGATAGAAACACGTCTCGAAATGCAGACGATCGAACTCCGCCAGACAGCCCCAGTAACGCCCATAAAAACTGTCGCCGCCCACCAGGCTGAAGGCCATGGCCACCGGCCGTGAGCCCTGTTTGGCCAGGACCACGCGAATCGATTCCGGCATGCGCTCGGCCAACAGACTGAAAAACTCCCGCGTCAGATAGGGCTGTTGCCGGCGCACCGCGTAGGTGTTGGCGTAACAGGCGTAAACGAAATCCCACTGCGCCTGATCCAGTTGCTTGCCTTCCAGCCACTCGAAATCAAACCCCTGCCCCGCCACTTGCTCGCGCTCTTTACGCATCTGCTTGCGCTTGCGCGAACTGAGGACGTCGAGGAAGTCCTGAAAATCCCGATAGCCGCGATTTTGCCAGTGGTACTGACAGCCGATGCGCTGCAGCCAGCCGGGTTGTTCGGCCAGCGCCGCGTCGGTGAACGGATCGGTGAAATTGATGTGCGCACTGGAGAGTTCTTCGATCTCGAGGTAGCCCGGCAAACTCTTCAGCAGTTCGAAACCGTCCTCGACCGAGGCCGCCAGCAAGCGCGGTCCGCTGACCGGGCTGAACGGCACGGCGGTCAACAGTTTGGGGTAATAGTCGATGCCGGCACGCTCGCAGGCATCGGCCCAGGCGTGATCGAACACGTACTCGCCATAGGAATGCCACTTGCGGTAACTGGGCAGCGCGGCGATCAACCGGTCCCCGTCCATGTGCAACAGATGCTCGGGCTGCCAACCGGAATGCGCGCCGACGCTGCCACTGTCTTCCAGTGCACTGAGAAAGGCATGGCGCAGAAACGGCTGGGTTTGCGGCACCAGGGCATCCCAAGTGTGCGGGGCTATTTCGGACAGACGTTCCAGGCGTTGCAGCGGCATCACTTCCCTCTCCACTTCTTGGCATAAAAGCCTCGCGAGTATCGCCTATCGAGGCGTAATCCACACTCGCGATCCGCCGACAGGGCCCGGAATAGAAAGTTCCTTCGCACTTTGTATCGTCATCGAGCCGCCATCACTTTGCCACTGCTTTGTCATAAACCATCGCGATACTGGCGCCAGTTTTTAGAGCGTCGGGTTCTATCCCGATCACTGTTTTCCGTCCGACATCGGTCGGTTGTGCCCTGGATGGCTAAGTCATCCCCTCTCATCTTCGGAGATTGATATGCGTCTTGCTTCCACGAAAACTGCGGCGGCCCTGTGTGGCGGTCTGCTGCTGGCCATGAGTGTTCCGGCCAGCGCCGCAGTCGACGCCAAACTGCTCGACATGCTGAAGGCTAACGGTTCGATTACCAACGCGCAGTACAGCGAGTTGCAAGCCGAACTGGCCAGGGATCAGAAGGATCAGCAAATCGCCCGTCAGGCTCAGCAAGAGACTAACGAGCAGATCGCGGCCACCACGAAGAAAACCGAAGCACTGAGCACCTTCGACCAGAAACTGGCGTGGGCAGCCAAGACCCAGTTCAAGGGTGACGTGCGTTTCCGCCAGGAAACGGTCAAGAACGACGGCGTTTCCAACACCGGCGACCAGGATCGTCAACGTATTCGCGTCCGCCTGGGTGCCTACACTGCAATCAACCCGCAAGTGGACACCGGCATCCGTATTGCCACTGGCAGCGACAACGACTCTCGTTCCACCAACCAGAGCCTGGATGGCAACTTCACCAAGAAGGATATCTGGCTGGACCAGGGTTACGTCGACTACCACCCTGACGCCATCAAGAATCTGCACTTGATCGGCGGCAAGATGGCGCAACCATGGGTGAGCATGGGCGACATCATCTGGGATAGCGACATCAACCCGGAAGGTCTGGCAGTGACTTACAAATACCCGCTGGGCGGCAGCACCGAGCTGTTCGGTAGCGCCGGCCACTTCACCCTCAAGGACAACGTCGACGGCGAAGGCAAGCAGTTCCGCCACGACCTGCGTCTGTACTCAGGCCAGTTGGGCGCGCGTTTCGCGATCACTGACAACCTGAAAATGACCTTGGGTGGCAGTCTCTACGCTTACGACAACGACAACGACATCAACAATACCTGTGCGGCGAACACCTGCCGACTGGCTATTAACGGCAACACGGCGAACGAACAGTTCAAACTGTACGAAGGCTTTGGTCAGCTCGACATCGGCGGCCTGCCAATGCCATTGTCGATCTACGGTCAAGTCGTCAACAACGACGATGCCAGCAACGATCAGGACATGGGCTGGTTGGCCGGTGTCAAGACCAACGTCTTCGGCTTCGGCGTGGACTACAACTATCGTGACGTACAGCGTAACGCCGTGGTCGGCGCCTTCACCGACTCTGACTTCGCCAACGGTTTCACCGGTTCGCGCGGCAGCAAGTTGAAAGTGAGCTACGAGATCGACAAGAACTTCGCCCTCGGCGCGACGTACTTCATGGCTGATTCCGACTACACCAACGCCACCCTGCGTGACTCGAAAATCAACACCTTGCAGCTGGATGCCGAAGCCAAGTTCTGATCCCTGCTACACGGTTCGGGCAAGGACGCCCAAACTGCTTTTACAAACTCGCGCTGCTGTATCGGTCCCCATCATCCGTCCGATTCAGCAGCGCGAGTTTTTTTGTTTTTGCGACCCCCTGAACCCGTAGGAGCGAGCTTGCTCGCGATGGTCGTCAACGATAACGCGGGAAGCCTGACACCCCGCGGCGTTATTACGACCATCGCGAGCAAGCTCGCTCCTACAGGATTCAGGGTCGAGATCAACGCTTGCGCAGAATCACGCTACCAATCGAATAACCGGCGCCGAACGAGCTGAGCACCGCCAGCGAACCCGCCGCCAGATCATCCTGGTTCTTGTGAAACGCAATCACCGAGCCCGCAGAGCTGGTGTTGGCGTAGGTGTCGAGAATCACCGGGGCTTCTGCTTCGGTGGCTTCGCGGCCCAGCAGTTTCCTCACGATCAAGTGGTTCATGCTGAGGTTGGCCTGGTGCAGCCAGAAGCGCTTCACGTCGCCGACGTTGAGCTGGTTCTCTTCCAGGTGCGCACCGATCAGCTCGGCCACCATCGGGCAGACTTCCTTGAACACCTTGCGGCCTTCCTGCACGAACAGTTTGTCCTTGGCACCGATGCCCTCTTCCGCCGCGCGGTTGAGGAAGCCAAAGTTGTTGCGGATGTTGTTGGAGAACTTGGTCAGCAGCTTGGTGCTGACCACGTCGAACTGGTACTTGGACGTTGCCAGGTCCGCTCGCTCGATGATCACTGCAGTGGCCGCGTCGCCGAAGATGAAGTGGCTGTCGCGGTCACGGAAGTTCAGGTGACCGGTGCAGACTTCCGGGTTGACCATCAGCACTGCCCGGGCCTGGCCCAGTTGCACGCTGTTGGCCGCCGCTTGAATGCCGAAGGTCGCCGAAGAGCAGGCCACGTTCATGTCGAAACCGAAACCCTGGATGCCCAGCGCTTCCTGGACTTCGATGGCGATGGCCGGGTAGGCGCGTTGCAGGTTGGAGCAAGCGACGATCACGCCGTCGATGTCCGCCGCGGTTTTGCCGGCACGCTGCAAGGCTTGTTCGGCCGCGCCGATGGCCATCTGGCAAAGCACCGACCACTCGTCGTTCGAGCGCTCCGGCAGGCGTGGCGTCATGCGTTGCGGGTCGAGAATGCCGTCCTTGTCCATGACGAAGCGGCTTTTGATACCGGAGGCTTTTTCGATAAACGCGGCGCTGGATTCGGTCAATGCCTCGACTTCGCCACGGGCGATGGCGTCGGCGTTGTCGGCGTTGAACTGCGCGACGTAAGCGTTGAAAGACTGCACCAGCTCTTCGTTGGAAATGCTGTTGGCCGGGGTGTACAGGCCGGTGCCGCTGATGACGACGTTATGCATGGTCGTTTCTCTAATCTGTTCAGGCAGAAAGCATTGGCACCGACGTACCAATACATAAAGGGTCTGTTCCCGTCACAGGAAGCAAACCTGGCATCGCTTTATTCCGAACCGCCCGAACCTGTGGAGGCTCAAAACCGCGGGGCCGGCGTTTATAGGCGCGAAGTTTGCCATAAACGTTGGGGTTTGACCCTATTTGCGAGATAAGACGGCATTACGATGCGCGCAATCGGAACGCCGTATAACGAACCTGTAGGAGCCGGCTTGCCGGCGATGGCGATTTCAAAGACGCCATCGCCGGCAAGCCGGCTCCTACAGGTCTACGGTTCGACCTGGGTCCATTGCTTGTTCAGGCGTTTGTCAGAGATCGGTACCTTGGTCCCCAACTGTTGGGCGAACAGCGAAACCCGGTACTCCTCCAGCCACCAGCGATAGAGCTCAAGCTGCGGATCGCGTTTACCTTCCTGGGCGTGTTTGTTGGCGCGGGTCTGGTATTGAGTCCAGAGGACGGACAGCTCACCGCTCCAGACCCGATCCTTCTGCACCTGCGCAGCCAGTTTCTCGAAGCGCTGCTCGATGGCTTTCAGGTAACGCGGCAGTTCCTTGAGCCACTGCATCGGCGTTTCGCGGACGAAACCCGGATACACCAGATGACTCAACTGCTGCTTGATGTCATTCAACGCCACGGCCTGCGCCAGATCGATCTTGCCCTTAAAGCGTTTTTGCAGGCCGTGCCAGAGCTTGAGAATTTCCAGGGTCAGCTTCGCCAGACGCTCGGCATGCTCGGTCCAGCCGCCGCGTTTGCGTTCGGCCAGCGCCGCCAATCCGGCGCCATCACGCGGCAACGGGTCTTCGCCGTCGAGGATGCAGCTGTCGAGACTGGCCAGCAGAATGTCTTCCACCAGACTGTCAACGCGGCCCATGTCGCGGTACATCAGGCCCAGCTCGGTCAGGCCCGGCAACTTGCCGCGCAGGAACTTCGCCGGTTCCGCCAGTTGTTGCATCAGCAGGCGCTGCAACGCGCGGCGATGCTGGAACTCGGCTTCGGCCGGCGTCGAGAACCGCCCTTCCTTGACCGTGCCGGCCTCTTCGACCAGCGCCGGATACACCGTCATCGACAACCCGGCGATCTTCTGTTGGGTCTTTTCCGCCACGGCGGCGAAGACTTTTGCCTCCACCGGTTGCTGACTTTTTGCCGTTTGCGGGACGGCCAGTGCGGCCTGGCTGGCTTCAGCGAATCGCGCGGTGAGCTCCGCCAGATCTCGTCCTTCGCCGAGGAACTTGCCCTGGCCATCGACGATTTCCAGGTTCATCCGCAGGTGATTTTCGACCTGCTGCGCCGCTTCGGCCCAGGCTTCATCGCTGACCCGCGCACCGGTCATACGCAGCAACTCGCGCCCCAATGCCTGAGGCAATGAGCCCTCGGCAAAGGTCATGCGCTGCAACGCGGCTTTGACGAAGTCCGGCACCGGCACGAAATTCTTGCGCAACGCCTTGGGCAGGTTGCGCACCAAGGCAATGCACTTGGCCTCGATTACGCCGGACACCAGCCACTCCAGACGTTCCGGCGGCAGCATCGGCAACAGCGGCGCCGGCACGCGCAGGGTCACGCCGTCACGCGGGTGGTTCGGTTCGAAATGGTAACTGAGCGCCAGCTCCAGATCGCCGATGTGCAAGGTGTCCGGGTAATGCAGCGCGGTGACTTCACTGGCCTCACGGGCCAACACGTCTTCTTCGCGCATGATCAGCAGTTGCGGGTCTTTCTGGCTGTTGACCCGATACCAGCTGTCGAAGGTCGCGGTCTGGTGAATCTCCGCCGGCAGTCGCGCATCGTAGAAGGCGAACAGGGTTTCTTCGTCGGCCAGAATGTCGCGACGGCGAGCCTTGGCTTCCAGCTCGTCGAGCTCTTCCAGCAGTTGCTGGTTGGCCGTCAGGCACTTGGCTTTGGATTGAATCTCGCCGCGCACCAGGCCTTCGCGAATGAAAAACTCACGGGACACCACCGGATCGATCGGCCCGTAATGCACCGGCCGGCGACCGACCACGATCAGCCCGAACAAGGTGATCTGCTCGAACGCCACGACCTGCCCGCGCTTCTTCTCCCAATGGGGTTCGAAGTGGTTTTTCTTGATCAGGTGCCCGGCGAGCGGCTCGATCCAATCGGCGTCGATCTTGGCGACCATGCGCGCGTAGAGCTTGGTGGTTTCCACCAGTTCGGCGGTCATCAGCCATTGCGGGCGCTTTTTGCCAAGGCCCGATGACGGGTGAATCCAGAAGCGCCGTTGCCGGGCACCGAGGTAATCGCCTTCATCGGTTTTCTGCCCGATCTGGCTGAGCAGGCCCGAGAGCACGGCTTTGTGCAGCTTCGGGTAATCCGCCGGCTCTTTATTGATGCTCAACTGCATGTCGCGGCAGATCAAACTCAACTGACGGTGCGAGTCGCGCCACTCGCGCAGCCGCAGGTAGTTGAGGAAATTCTTGCGGCACCAGTTACGCAACGGACTGGCCGTCAGCGCCTGGCGTTGCTCTTCAAAACCACGCCACAGATTGACCAGCCCGGCGAAGTCCGAGTCCACGTCTTTCCATTGTGCATGCGCCTGATCCGCCGCTTGCTGACGCTCTGGCGGACGCTCGCGCGGGTCTTGAATCGACATCGCGCTGGCGACGATCAGCACTTCCTGCAAGCTGCCGAGTTTCGCCGCTTCGAGCAGCATGCGGCCCATGCGCGGGTCCACCGGCAGGCGCGCCAATTGGCGACCCAGCGGGGTCAACTGGCTGTTGCGGTCCACCGCCGACAGCTCTTGCAGCAGGTTGAAACCGTCGCTGATGGCCTTGCCATCGGGTGGCTCGATAAACGGGAAATCGGTGATCTCGCCGAGGCGCAGATGCAGCATCTGCAAAATCACCGCTGCGAGGTTGGTCCGCAGGATTTCCGGGTCGGTAAATTCCGGGCGACCGATGAAGTCTTCTTCGCTGAACAACCGTACGCAAATGCCTGGCTCAACCCGACCGCATCGACCTTTACGCTGGTTGGCGCTGGCCTGGGAAATCGCTTCGATGGGCAGGCGCTGGACCTTGGCGCGGTAGCTGTAACGGCTGATGCGCGCGGTGCCGCTGTCGATCACGTAACGAATGCCCGGCACGGTCAGCGACGTTTCGGCGACGTTGGTCGCCAGCACCACGCGACGCCCCGGGTGCGACTGAAAAATCCGCTGCTGTTCGGCCGGCGACAAGCGTGCGTACAACGGCAGGATTTCAGTGTGCTTGAGTTGCGCTTTGCGCAGCATGTCGGCGGCGTCGCGAATCTCGCGCTCGCCGGGCAGGAACACCAGCACGTCGCCGGGGCTCTTGCGCTCGCTGCGTTCGAACGCGGCGATTTCGTCGAGGGTGGCGAGGATCGCCTGATCCACGGTCAGGTCATCCTCGACGCGGTTGCCCTCTTCATCCTGTTCCAGGGTCAGCGGGCGATACCAGGTTTCCACCGGGAAGGTGCGGCCGGAGACCTCAACGATGGGCGCATCGTCGAAGTGCTTGGAGAAACGCTCCAGGTCGATGGTCGCCGAAGTGATGATGACTTTCAGGTCCGGACGACGGGGCAGCAGGGTTTTCAGGTAACCGAGCAGGAAGTCGATGTTGAGGCTACGTTCGTGGGCTTCGTCGACGATGATCGTGTCGTAGCGTTCGAGGTAGCGGTCGTTCTGGGTTTCCGCCAGCAGGATGCCGTCGGTCATCAGTTTGATCAGCGTATTGGAATCGCTCTGATCCTCGAACCGCACCTGATAGCCGACCAGCGCGCCCAATGGCGTCGCCAGTTCTTCGGCAACCCGGCTCGCCACGCTGCGCGCCGCAATTCGACGTGGCTGGGTGTGGCCGATCAGGCCATGCTGGCCGCGACCGATTTCCAGGCAGATCTTCGGCAACTGGGTGGTTTTGCCCGAGCCGGTTTCGCCGGCGATGATCAGCACCTGATGCTTGAGCAGCGCTTCCTTGATTTCATCGCGCTTGGCGGCGATGGGCAGGCTGTCGTCATAACGAATCACCGGCAGGCTGGCACGTCGCGCCAACACCTGATCACAGGACGCTTGCATGCGCGCCACCCACTGGGCCAGCTTGGCTTCGTCAGGTTTCTTGCGCAGCTCAAGCAACTGCCGACGCAGCCGGTGGCGGTCGGCGAGCATGGCGTGATCGAGGTTTTTCAGCAGTTTGTCGAGTGAAGGCGATTCGTCAGTCATCAGGTACGCAATAAGTCGTCTAGTGGCGCAGGGGGCGGATTGTCGCAGATTTTACGGCCGCTGCGCGGCCGAATCGCGAGCAGGCTCACTCCCACACTGGATCTGCAGCGACCACAAAATCGGGGGCACCGCGGTCAAATGTGGGAGCGAGCCTGCTCGCGATTCGATTGCACAGCAATCGCAGAGAACTACTCGGTATCCATGCCCTTGCGCCGATACGGGAACACGTCGATCACCTTGCCGGCACGAATCGCCTCTTGCAGGCTTTTCCAGTAATCGGCGTTGTACAACTCGCCGTGCAACTGATCGAACAAGCGCCGCTGCGCGGAATCGGCAAACAGAAACGGCGGGAACTCCTCGGGGAACACATCCAGCGGCCCGATCGAATACCACGGCTCGGACGCCATTTCGTCTTCCGGCGTGCGCGGTTGCGGGATGTGGCGGAAGTTGGCTTCGGTCAGGAAACAGATCTCGTCGTAGTCATAAAACACCACGCGACCGTGACGGGTGACGCCGAAGTTTTTCAGCAGCATGTCGCCGGGAAAAATGTTCGCCGCCGCCAGTTGCTTGATCGCCAGGCCGTAATCTTCCAGCGCGTCGTGCACCTGCGCCTCGTTGGCGTTTTCCAGATACAGGTTCAACGGGGTCATCCGCCGCTCGGTCCAGCAGTGGCGGATCAATACCGTGTCGCCTTCCACCGATACGGTAGACGCCGCCACGTCCAGCAATTCTTCCAGACACGCCGGCTCGAACTTGCTCAACGGAAAACGGAAGTCGGCGAATTCCTGGGTATCGGCCATGCGCCCGACGCGGTCGACGCTTTTCACCAGCCGGTACTTCTCGATCACCGTCGCGCGGTCGACGTTTTTCGACGGTGAGAAACGGTCCTTGATGATTTTGAACACGGTGTTGAAACCCGGCAGCGTGAACACGCTCATCACCATGCCGCGCACGCCGGGGGCCATGATGAACTGGTCGTCGGTGCTGGCCAGGTGGTTGATCAGCGCCCGGTAGAACTCCGACTTGCCGTGCTTGTAGAACCCGATCGAGGTGTACAGCTCGGCGATGTGCTTGCCTGGCAAGATCCGCCGCAGGAAACCGATGAACTCCGCCGGCACCGGCACATCGACCATGAAGTAGGAACGGGTGAACGAGAAGATGATCGACACGTCGGCTTCGTCGGTAATCAACGCATCGATCTGGATGCCGCGGCCCTCAAGGTGCAGCAGCGGAATCGCCAGCGGCCATTGCTCATCGGTGGTGTAGATGCGCCCCACCAGGTAAGCACCCTTGTTGCGGTACAACACCGAGGAAAACAGCTCGACGCTCAGCTCGGGGTCCTTGCACACCCAGTCCGGCAGGTTCTCGCGCAGCTGTGCTTCGAGGCGGCGCAGATCACCCGCGAGGTCGGCGTAATCCTCGCTGAAACGGTAGTCGGCAAAAATGCTCGCCAACATGCCCGACAGCTGGCCTTGAGGTTTGTAGGTGCGGGTTTGTGCGGCGCGTGCCCGGCGCAGGCTTGGCCGGGTGGTGTGGATGAACATGCAGCCGTCGCTGATCAGGTCGTGGCTGAACAGCCCGCAGAAGATCGAGTTGTACCAGGTCTCGGACAGCTCATCGTCGAAACGCAGGTCGATCAGGCTGATGTAGGCGCTTTTGACCAATGGCCAGCAGCTGACATCCAGCGTGTCGGCGTCGAACGCGATGCGCAGCCGGTCCACCGTTTCGCTGACTTTATCTTCGTAGAGGTTGATCCGCGCCGCCGAGGCGATTTGCGTTTCCTGCCATTGGGCTTGCTCGAAACGCGCCCGGGCGCCATCGGTGATCTGCCGGAAATGCTCGCGGTAATCGTCAAAGCCATCGAGGATCATTCGGGCGATGTCGGCGGCTGGCCATTGCTGCGGCATGGTGAGACCTCTACGGGAATTCGGAAGGCCTGAGCTTAGCCAGTGAACCGGGTGCAGGAGAAGCCTAATTTCGGTCCGAAAACGAATGAATCACTCATGGGCGCAGTTTTTTCGGACTTTTTTTAATCGACCGCTCGGTCAGTAAACGACCTAAAAAGTCACTCTCCATCCACTTAATCGATTCATCTACAGCCCTCTGATTATCAGGCGTGCGGATCCAATCCACGCTGAAGCAAACGTCAGCCTTTAGATTTTCTGCTTTTCCCGGAATGCCAGCCCGCCTGAAAAGCGCTCTCGGATTGGTCTTACCAAGATGATGGCTCTTTGATATACACCCCGCGTTCACCCGCCTAAAAACAAGATCCTCGGTCCACGAGGACTACCTCTCAAAATGCCCAAGGAGCACATAAGATGCCTATAAGGAACATGCGCATAGGTTTGCGCGCGAGCTTGTGTTTTGCTGTGCTGGCCAGCCTGCTGGTGCTGGTCGGGCTGTTCGGCCTGGGTCAGATGGCGACCCTGCGCGAGAGTGCATCGGTCATCGAGGAATCGTGGATGCCGAGCATCGAGAGCATCCATGACAGCGCGTCCAACATCGCCACCATCCGCCTGGAATCGTTGCGGTTGAGGACCAGCAGCCAGAGCGCTGTACAGGAAAAGAGTAGAGGCATCATCAACGCTCAACGCCAGGAGTTGCTCAAGCGCCTCAACGATCACTCGTCCCTGGTGTCAAGCGATCAGGAACGGGCCATGCTCGACAGCCTCAAGGCAGGCGCTGCCAAGTACCTGTCGCTCGTCGACCAGATTTTTGCCCACATCGACGCCGGCCATAGTGACCAGACTTACGATCAGATCAACCATGAACTGAATCTGCAGGGCATCGTGCTGGATAAAGTCCTGGAATCGATGATCAGTTTCAATCAGCAAGGCGCCGATACCGCAGCGGACGCTGCCGCGTTGATGTACCAGCGTGCGCAATGGATCGTCGGCACGATCATCGTGATTGCGCTGCTTGCCACGCTGCTGTTGGCCTGGTTGCTGACGCGCAGCATCACCACGCCGATCAATCAGGCGCTGCAGGTCGCACGCCGGATTGCCGCGGGCGACCTCAGTGGACAGATTGCCAGCCACGGCAAGGACGAAGCCGCGCAATTGCTCAACGCCCTCGCCGACATGCAAGGCAACCTGCGCACGACCATTCGCGGCATCAGCGACTCGGCGCGCCAACTGGCGTCGGCAGCCGAGGAAATGAGTTCTGTGATGGAGGAAAGCACTCGCGGCCTGCAGCAGCAGAACGACCAGATCGAGATGGCCGCCACCGCCGTCACCGAAATGAGCACTGCGGTGGACGAGGTCGCCGCGAATGCCGTGTCCAGCGCCGAGGCCTCCCAGGCGTCGAACGAGGACAGCAAGCACGGCCACGTGCAGGTCACTGAAACCATCACCGCGATTCAGGGGCTGGTCAGCGAAGTGCTCGGCGCCTCGGAACGGGCCGAGGGCCTGGCGGTTCAGGCGCAGGACATCAGCAAAGTGCTGGAAGTGATTCGCGGCATCGCCGGGCAGACCAACCTGTTGGCGCTCAATGCGGCCATCGAAGCCGCACGCGCCGGTGAAGCCGGGCGCGGGTTTGCCGTGGTGGCCGATGAAGTGCGCTCGCTGGCGCAACGCACCCAGAACTCCACCGAAGAAATCGAGCTGATGATCAACAACATCCAGCACGGCACCGGGGCCACGGTCAGCGCGCTGCAAAGCAGTGCCGAACACGCCGGCCAGACCTTGCGCCGGGCCAACAGTGCCGGCAGCGCCCTGGAGAAAATCACCGCATCGATCTCGCAGATCAACGAACGCAACCTGGTCATCGCCAGCGCCGCCGAACAGCAAGCGCTGGTGGCCCGGGAAGTCGATCAGAACCTGGTGAACATTCGCGATCTCTCGACCCAGACCGCCGCCGGCGCCACCCAGACTTCCGCCGCCAGTCAGGAACTGTCGCGGCTGGCAATCGACCTTAACGGTCTGGTGACACGTTTCATAATTTGATGCCGGTTTTTCGGTTGCCATAGGCAAGGCTCTCGGCAACACTCTCGTCCCCATCAAGGAAGGAGTGCACCGTGAGCCCTGTCGATATCGTTCGTTTACTGTCGCTGGCGGCCATCTGGGGCGCGAGTTTCCTGTTCATGCGCATCATCGCCCCAGTGATTGGCAGCATCCCCACGGCGTTTTTCCGCGTGTCGATTGCGGCGGTCGGGTTGCTGGTGATTGTCGGGCTGATGCGCATCAGCTGGGATTTCAAGGGCAAGCTCAAAACCGTGATGCTGCTCGGGGTGATCAACTCCGGGATTCCCGCGACCCTCTATTCAGTGGCAGCCCAGGTGCTGCCCGCCGGTTACTCGGCAATCTTCAACGCCACCACGCCACTGATGGGCGTGTTGATCGGCGGCCTGTTCTTCAGTGAGCGGCTCACTGCGGCCAAGCTCGGCGGGGTGTTTCTCGGTTTGTTCGGTGTTGGCGTGCTGACCCGTGCCGGCCCGGTGGCCTTCGACCTGCAACTGCTGATGGGCGCCCTCGCCTGCCTGCTCGCCACCACCTGTTATGGGTTTGCCGGGTTCCTCGCCCGCCGCTGGCTCGATCAGGCCGGCGGGCTCGACAGTCGTCTTTCGGCACTGGGCAGCATGCTCGGGGCGACCTTGTTCCTGCTGCCGCTGTTCGGCTACAGCGTGATCAGCCAGCCACCGGCGAGCTGGGGCGGCTGGAGCGTGTGGCTGTCGTTGCTGGGGCTGGGCCTGGGGTGCACGGCGTTTGCGTACATTATTTACTTCCGTCTGCTCAGCTCGATCGGGCCTTTGAAATCGATGACAACGACGTTCCTGATTCCGCCGTTCGGGGTGTTGTGGGGGGCGTTGCTGCTGGATGAGCCGTTGTCGATGGCGCACGTGTATGGCGGGGTGTTGATTGCGGCGGCGTTGTGGTTGGTGTTGAAGCCTTCGGTTATGAAGAAGGTTGAGGTGGTGGCCCGGTAAATTTCTGGCGCTGCTGATGACGCCATCGCGAGCAGGCTCGCTCCCACAGTTGACCGAGTTGTCCGGGCGGACGCGGTCCAATGTGGGAGCGAGCCTGCTCGCGATGGCGGTGGTTCAGGCAACTACAAAGGTGACTGACTCACTTCGCCATCCACCAACCGCCGAATCCCCAGCGGATTCGCGTTCTGCAACGCCTCGGGCAACAACGCATCCGGGTAATTCTGGAAGCACACCGGCCGCAGGAATCGATCAATCGCCAGCGTCCCCACCGACGTCCCGCGAGAATCCGATGTCGCCGGATACGGCCCGCCATGCACCATCGCCTCGCAGACTTCGACCCCGGTCGGATAGCCGTTGAGCAAAATCCGCCCGACTTTTTCCTGTAGCAATTGCGCCAGCCAGCGGTATTCCAGCAGCTCTTCGGCCTCGCCGATCAGCGTCGCCGTCAATTGCCCGCGCAGGCCGTGCAGCGCCGCCGCGAGCTGCGCCCGATCTTCGACTTCGATGACGATGGTGGTCGGCCCGAACACTTCTTCCTGAAGCAACTCATCGCCCTTGAGCAGCAGGCTGACATCGGCCTTGAACACCTGCGGCTGCGCCTGATTGCCCTGCTGCGGTTTGCCCGCCAGGTGCGTCAGCCCCGGATGTTCGTGCAACTCCCCAAGGCCTTGGCTGTAGCTGACCAGCGCGCCGGCATTGAGCATGGTTTGTGCCGGCTGCTCGTTCATGTTGGCGCAGAACTGTTGAAGGAAAGCGCTGAACTGTGGCGAACGCAAACCGATGACCAAACCCGGATTGGTGCAGAACTGCCCGCAGCCCAAGGTCACCGAACCGGCCAGTTGCGCCGCGATCTGCTCGCCCCGCACGGCGAGGGCTTCGGGCAACAGGAACACCGGGTTGATGCTCGACATTTCGGCAAACACCGGGATCGGTTGCGGCCGGGTCGCGGCCATGTGGCTCAGGGCATTACCGCCCTTGAGCGAACCGGTGAAGCCCACGGCCTGAATCGCCGGGTGCTTGACCAGCCACTCACCGACGCCACCGCCATAAATCATGTTGAACACACCCGCCGGCATGCCCGTGCGTTCGGCGGCGCGGATGATGGCGTCCGCGACCCGTTCGGCGGTCGCCATGTGTCCGCTGTGCGCTTTGAACACCACCGGGCAACCGGCGGCCAGTGCCGAAGCGGTATCGCCACCCGCCGTGGAAAAGGCGAGCGGAAAGTTGCTGGCGCCAAACACCGCCACCGGGCCGATGGCGATGCGGTACTGGCGCAGATCCGGCCGTGGCAGCGGTTGGCGATCCGGCAACGCCCGATCGATCCGCGCACCGTAGAAATCACCGCGCCGCAGGACCTTGGCGAACAGGCGCATCTGGCCGCTGGTGCGCCCGCGCTCGCCCTGGATACGCCCGGCCGGCAGTGCCGTTTCCCGACAGACCGTGGCGACGAAATCGTCGCCCAGCGCATCGATTTCATCGGCGATGGCGTCGAGGAACGCGGCGCGTTTTTCCGCGCTCAGGTTGCGGTAGATCGGGTAAGCCGCAGCGGCGGCATTGGCGGCGGCATCCACCTCGGCTTCAGTCGCCTGGAAGAAAGTGCCGGGCAGCGGCTCGCCGGTGGTGGCGTCGAGGCTTTGCAGTTGCAACGTGCCGTTGGCGCTGCGCTGACCGCCGATGTAGTTGTGTCCAGAGAGCGTGGTCATAATTTATTCCTGATCGATTGGCACAGACCTGTAGGAGCCGGCTTGCCGGCGATTGGCCTTCAAGCCTTGCATCGTTCTCTCGGACGCAATCGCCGGCAAGCCGGCTCCTACAAGGGCGGATGTTCCGCCGGCTTTTAGAGCGAACGCACTTGGCCGATGGCCAACGGCTGGGCGCTTTCGCCGATGCCGTTTTCCAACGGTGCGCCAAACGCGTCGAGGCTGATCTGGAAGCGATCACCCGGCTGGGTTTTCACGCCATCGGCAAACGACAGCGTCGCGGTGCCGAAGTAATGCACATGGACATCGCCCGGACGCAAAAACTGCGCGTATTTGAAGTGATGGAATTCGAGGTTGGCGAGGCTGTGGCACATGTTGTCTTCGCCGCTGAGAAACTCTTTTTCCCAGAGGGTTTCGCCGTTGCGGATGATGCGGCTGGTGCCCGCCAGGTGTTTAGGCAATTCACCGACGCGCAGCTCCGGACCATAGGCGCAGAAACGCAGTTTCGAGTGCGCGAGGTACAGGTAATTGCGCCGCTCCATGACATGGTCGGAGAACTCGTTACCCAGCGCATAACCGACGCGATACGGCAGGCCGTCATCGCCAATCACATACAGACCGGTCAGCTCCGGCTCTTCACCGGCGTCTTCGGCAAACGGCGGCACCGGGAAATCCGCGCCGGGGCGCACAACGATGCTGCCGTCGCCCTTGTAGAACCATTCCGGCTGCGCGCCAACCTGTCCGGCTGCGGGTTTGCCACCTTCCAGGCCCCACTTGAAAATGCGCATGGTGTCGGTCATGCCGGCCTCAACGGCGCCATCCTGCTGGTGCATTTTGTCCCGCGCCGAGGCGCTGCCCAGATGGGTCAGGCCGGTGCCGCTGATCAGGCAGTGCGCCGGGTCTTCGTGATCCAGCGGCGGCAGGACTTTGCCCTGCTGCAACAGTTGCGCGTAATCCGGGCCCGCCTCGGTGCCGCGTTGAGCCACTTCTTCTTGCAGGCTGCGTTGGGCGCGGATCGCCGCGAGAGCCAGTTCACGGGTGCTACGGGTGTCATTCAGCACCTGGACCTGCGAGCCTTCGACGAGGCCGACCTGACGTTCGCCGGCAGAGTTTTCAAATTGAATCAGGCGCATGACGGCCCTCCAGAAAGTCGTGAATGGCGCCGCTCACGAGCGGCGCCTCAAGGTCACTCGATGATGTTGAAGTCGCTCAGGTATTCATCGGAGATTTCCAGGCCCAGGCCCGGCTTGTTGTCGTCGAGCTGGATGTAGCCGTTGACCGGTTGCGGCTCGCCCTTGAACACGTAGTAGAAAAGTTCGTTGCCGACCTCGACATCGAAGACCGGGAAGAACTCGGCCATCGGCGAGGCGGTGGTGGACATGGTCAGGTGATAGTTGTGCATCTGCCCGGCGTGCGGAATCACCGGCACCGACCAGGCTTCGGCCATGGCGTTGATCTTGCGCGCAGCGGTGATGCCGCCCACACGGTTGGTGTCGTACTGGATCACGTCGACGGCGCGGCGTTCCAGCAGGTCTTTGAAACCGTAGGAGGTGAATTCGTGCTCGCCGCCGGAGATCGGCATGATCCCCATTTTTTTCAGCTCGATGTAGCCCTCGATGTCGTCGGCGATCACCGGTTCTTCGAGCCAGCGCGGTTCGAATTCGGCGAGTTTCGGCAACATGCGCCGTGCATATTCCAGGGTCCAGCCCATGTAGCATTCGAGCATGATGTCGATGTCCGGGCCGGCCAGCTCACGCAGTGCACGCACTTGTTCGATGTTCTTGCGCATGCCCGCCGGGCCATCTTTCGGGCCGTAGCCGAAGCGCATTTTCAGCGCGGTGAAACCCTGGTTCAGATAACCCTGGGCCTCTTCGAGGAACAGGTCGAGGTTGTCGTTGGCATAGAGCTTGGAGGCGTAGGTCCAGATCTTTTCCTTGGTGCGCCCGCCCAGCAGTTTGAACACCGGTTTGTTGACCGCTTTGCCCATGATGTCCCAGATCGCGATGTCGATCGCCGAGATCGCCGCCATGCCGATGCCTTTACGGCCCCAGGCGTGGCTCTGGCGGTACATCTTCTGCCAGATGTATTCGTTGTCGAACGGGTCTTCACCAATCGCAATCGGCGCCAGGTAGGTGTCGATGATTTCCTTGGCCACACGCGGCGCCAGGGCGCAGTTACCGATGCCGACAAGACCGGTGTCGGTCTCGACTTCCACCACCAGCCAGCCGTGGAAACGGAACGAACCCATGGCGTCGCCACGTTCGAACAGGATGTCGCTGGCGTTGGTGCAGAAGTGCGCTTGTGGTGGGACGACTTTGCCTTTCCACTCGAAAACGCGGGTACGGATTGCTTTGATTTTCATGAATTCAATTCCTTGCTAACGCTTGGGTAGTGATCAGCCAACCTGAGCCGGTGTGAGCTGCGAGGGTGATTTAGGGGTGTGGGTGCTGCGAAGTCGGGACAACAGGACGGCGCCGACAATGCCGACCAGGGCCAGGGCGAACATGCCGGCGCGGGGGTCGGCGAAGCTGGTTTCCATCACGGTTTTCAGGTTCGGCGCGACGAAGCCGCCGAGGTTGCCGATGGAGTTGATCAGGGCGATCCCGCCAGCTGCGGCGGCACCGCTGAGGTAGCTGGTGGGAATGGTCCAGAACAGTGGCTGCACCGAGACGAAACCGGCAGCGGCGAAACAGAAGGCGATGACCACCGGAACCATGCTGGTGCCCAGCGCCGAGGCGGCGATGCCGAGCGCGGCCATGGTCAGCATGCACACGGCGAGGCGACGGTGCTGGCCAGTGCGGTCGGCGTAGCGAGTGACGAGGCGAGTCACGACCAGGGCGCAGATCCACGGAATCGCGGTGATCAGGCCGACGTTGAGGCCGACGTGGCCGTCGAGCAGCCCGGCGATGCGCGTCGGCAGGTAAAACACCACGCCGTACACGCTCATCTGAATGGTGAAATACGCCAGGCAGAATTGCAGCACCCGAGGGTTGCGCAGCGCAC
Organism: Pseudomonas sp. BF-RE-25; assembly: GCF_019956105.1. Lineage (NCBI taxonomy): Bacteria > Pseudomonadati > Pseudomonadota > Gammaproteobacteria > Pseudomonadales > Pseudomonadaceae > Pseudomonas > Pseudomonas sp. BF-RE-25. The sequence goes on along the minus strand of NZ_JAHBDB010000059.1, from coordinate 9,774 downwards.
TGAGAAAACCATGGGGGCTGCTGTCTTTTTTCTGCGCGTCTTCTTCGCTGAGTGCGGTTTGCAGCGCCTGCTTTTCATCGACGCTCAACCACGTGGCATCGGCTGGGCGGTTGACCAGATAGAAGTACGCAGCGATGCCGACCACCGACGCCATCAAGCCTTCGACGACGAACAACCATTGCCAGTTGGTCAGGCCGAACACGCCGTGGAAGTCCAGCAACCAGCCCGACAGCGGGCTGCCCAGCACTAGCGCCAGGGGCAAGCCGAAATAGAACAGACCGAGCGCCTGGCCACGGCTTTGTGCCGGGAACCAGTAGGTGAGGTAAAGGATGATCCCAGGGAAGAAGCCGGCTTCGGCAACCCCCAGCAGGAAGCGCAGGACGTAAAAGGTTTCGGCGTTGTGGGCGAACATCATTGCCGCCGACACCAGGCCCCAGGTGACCATGATCCGGCACAGCCAGACCTTCGCGCCGAGGCGGTGCAGCATGTAGTTGCTCGGCACTTCGAAGAACGCGTAGCCGATGAAGAAGATGCTCGCGCCGAACGCAAACGCGGCATCGCCCAAACCGGTGTCGGCCTGCAACGCGGCTTTGGCGAAGCCGACGTTGGAGCGATCGATGAAGGCGAGGATGTACATCAGGATCAGAAACGGCAGCAGACGCAGCCGGCTTTTGGAGATGGCACTGGACAGAGCCAGGGCGAAATCTGGACGAGTCATGTGAAGGTTCCTTTGCTGCCGGTATGTGCCTTGCGGAAGTGACAAGGCGGGCTTTTTGTAGTTGTTGAATCGTGCGATCGAGGCAGCTCGGGTGGCCGGCTCTGGTCATTCGATGGAGCGACTTTAGCCAGCGCACAGGGCGACGGATAATCACTTATGCACATCCATCGATAACCTGGGGTGATAGGTAAGTGCGGTTATTGCCTAGATCGAGTTATCAGGCGCCCTCCCCCAAAAAAACAACTGTGGGAGCGAGCCTGCTCGCGAAGGCGATCTGACAGGCACATTGCAGTGACTGATAGAGCGCTATCGCGAGCAGGCTCGCTCCCACATGGGGTTTTGCGTTGATTGAACAACCTGGCAGCACCACGCATTACTGTAGGAGCCGGCTTGCCGGCGATAGCGGTCTGACAGGCACTTCATCTGTGTCTGTCAGGCCCTCATCGCTGGCAAGCCAACTCCTACAGGGTTTTGCATTGATCACAAATACTGGCAACACCACGCATTACTGTAGGAGCCGGCTTGCCGGCGATAGCGTTCTGACAGTCACTTCATCTGTGTCTGTCAGGCCCTCATCGCTGGCAAGCCAGCTCCTACAGGGTTTTGCATGGATCGCAAATACTGGCAACACCACCATCCACTGTAGGAGCCGGCTTGCTGGCGATTGAGGTCTGACAGTCACTTTATGTGTGTCTGTCAGGCCCTCATCGCCAGCAAGCCGGCTCCTACAGGGAGTTGCGGTGTGTCAGTTAGCTTTGCGGTGTGTCAGTGAGTTTTGTGGGGGGTCAGTAGTGGTTGGTGCCCATGCGGCAGGCGATTTCGAAGGCCTGGCGGATCGCGCCGGGGTTGGCTTTGCCTTGGCCGGCGATATCGAACGCGGTGCCATGGGCCGGTGTGGTGATGGGGATCGGCAAGCCGCCCTGCACCGTCACCCCACGGGAGAAGCCCATCAACTTGATCGCGATCTGTCCCTGGTCGTGGTACATCGTCACCACCGCGTCAAAGGCGCTCGCATCGCCCTGCACCTTGAGGAAAATCGTGTCGCCCGGATACGGCCCTTCCGCCGCAATCCCCAACGCCTGCGCCGAACGTACGGCCGGGCCGATGATGTCCAGTTCTTCGCGACCGAACGAGCCGTTGTCGCCGTTGTGCGGGTTCAGGCCGCACACGCCGATGCGCGGTTTCGCCAGGCCGTTGCGTTTGAGCGCGGTGTCGATCAGCTGGATCGCTTCCACCACCCGCGCTTGCGTCAGCATGCCCGGCACCTCCGACAGCGCTACATGCGAGGTCACCCGCGATGTCCAGAGGTTGTCGAGCACATTGAATTCACAGAACGGCCCGTGGAAATCCAGCAGCTCGGCGAACCAGTGCAACTCGTCGTTGTGGGCCATGCCGGCCATGTGCAGCGAGGTCTTGTTCAGCGGCCCGAACAGCACCGCACCCGTGGTGCCGGCCTCGGTCAGGCGCAGGGCTTTTTCCAGAGTGTCGAGGCTGTAGCGGCCACCAATGACGCTGGCTTCACTGCGCGGGAATTCGCCAATGGTGTCGCCGCGAAAGTCATAGAACAACGGCGTGTCATCGACAAATGACAGCTGATCCAGCGACTCGACGCGACGGTACGGAAACTCCACCCCGGCGATGCGCATGCCGCGCCGCATTTCCGCCTCGTCGGCAATCAGGATCACGTTGGCCTGGCTGCGAACCTGAGGCTCGGCGAGCAGGCGTGCGATCAGTTCCGGGCCGATGCCCGCCGGGTCGCCCAGGACCATGGCGATGGTTGTCTTGCTCATGCTTCACTCCTCAAGGGTTCGGGCCATGTACGGTCAATGGCGCTAGGCTCGCAGCGATAAACCCGCTGCGCGTTGCTGTAGAACAGGCGCTCCTGATCCGCCCATGGCAGGTCAGCAACGATGGATTTGAAACCGTTGTAGATGTCGTCGAACGAGCCGCACAGGCTGTCCACCGGAAAGTTGCTGGCGAACATCACGCGGTCGGTGCCGAACATGGCGATCACTTCGCGCACGATCCAGGCATTGTCTTTGGCGCGCCACGCCTGCCCTTTCAGGCCCAGGCCGGAAACCTTCACCTGCACGTTCGGCCATTCGGCCAGTCGCGCCATCGCCAGACGCCACCCCGCCAGGCCTTCGGCGCTGCGGTCATTAGGCAACCCGGCGTGGTTGAGAATCAGCGTGGTGCCGGGAAAGTCCCGGGCCAGCCGTTCGGCTTCGTAGAGGTTCCACCAGGGTGTCTGCAAATCGAAATGCAGCCCCAACCCTTGCAGCGCGGCGTAACTGCGGCGCCAGTGTTCATCGCTCATCAGGCTGCGCAGATGGCCCACCTGCGCCGTCGAAGTCGGGCCACCGGGTTTGTGGCGCACGCTGCGTACGCACTTGAAACTCGCCTGCTCGGTGAGCACCGCGATAGCGTCCGGATGATCGAGCCAGGCCTGCGCGACGATTGCATTCGGTACGCCGTAACGCGCCGCCAAACCTTCAATGAATCGGGTTTCGCCAATCGGGTCTTGCGGGTCCCATTCGGTCTCGACGTACACCGTTTTCACGACGTTATGCGAACCGGCATCGGCGAAGTAATCGTCGGGAAAATAGCGCCGTTTGATCGCGCTGTAGTCGCCGTAGCGAAACGGGATCCTGGCTTCAGGCGCGAGCCACGGATGGTGATTGATCGTCGGGTCCCAGAAGTGGTGATGGGCGTCGATGATCGGCCCCGTATACAACTCAGTCATGGCGCACCTCGTCGAGGCTGATGAACAGCGTGGCAAAAACGAAGACCGCCGAACACGCCGCAAAGAACCCCAGCACCGGCGCGAATCCACCGGCCATTTGCAGGATCACGCCGACCAGAATCGGCACCGCAATCCCGCCCGTGCTGCCGGCCATGTTCATCACGCCGCCGATCAGGCCGACCCGCGCCGGCGCCGCCAGCAATGCCGGGAAGCTCCAGTAGAGGCTGCCCCACATCAGGAAAAACGCAGTCATGGCCAACAACGCCACGGCGGCAAAAGGGTTAGTCAGGGTCGGCAACAACAGAAACGCGCCGAGAGCCACCAGACCGGAAAACGCCAGCAGGCTCTTGACCGCCACACCGCGGCTGACACCTTTGCGGATCAGCCCGTCGCAGAGGAAACCACCGGTCAACGAGCCGAGCGCACCGCAGACAAAAATCACGAACGTCGCCGCGCCAATGCCCTTGATATCGAAGCCGCGAGCCTGCGCCAGATAACTCGGCCCCCAGGTCAGCAAGCCGAAATACACCATCGCCCAACTGGCGCGGCCGATCAGCAAACCGCTCAGGGAACGCGCCGCAATGCCCAGGCCTTTGACTGGCACCCGCGCCGCTTCGGCTGCTGGCGTGGCGCGTCCGGCGTTGATCTTCTCGAGCTCTTCGGCATTCACTTGCGGGTGGCTGGCCGGGTCATCGCGCAGATACCGCCGCGCCAGCCACGCCAGTACCAGCGTCGCGATACCGGCGATCACGAACGCCAGGCGCCATGAGTCCAGCGACGCGATCAGATAAGCAATGATTAGCCCGCCCAACGCCACGCCCAACGGGCTGCCGCTGTCCATCAGCACCGCGCCGCGACTGCGCTCGCTTGGCGCCAGCCACAACGAAATCAGCTTGCCGCCCGACGGGAACAAGGGAGCCTCGGCAGCACCGAGTGCAACGCGGGCGAACAACAATGACAAGCCGCCCGTGGCAAATGCCGCCAATACTTGAAACGTCCCCCACAACCCGGTGGACCAACTGATGACCCGGTGCGGGCCGAAGCGGTCGATCATCCAGCCGCCGGGAATCTGCAACAGCGCATAGGCCCAGAAGAAGCTGCTGAGGATCAGGCCTTGCATGCTCGGCGACAGGGAAAACTCATGGGCGATGGTCGGCATCGCAATGGACAGCGACACCCGGTCGATGAGGTTGACCATGGTCAACGCGAAGATGATCGCGAAGATCCGCCAGCGCACATTGCTGGCCTTGGTGGTGCCGGTCAGCGGTTCGGCCGCTGCGGCGGGTAATTGCAGGGAAGCACTGGAACGAGCCATGGTGCGTACCTCGAATTTATTATTTTTGTGAAGTTGCAAACGCTGACCTTGTAGGAGCCGGCTTGCCGGCGATAGCGGTGTGTCAGGCACCATCAATGTTGATTGATACGCCGCCATCGCCGGCAAGCCGGCTCCTACAGTGATTGCGGTGCATCAATCGATATTGATGGCGCCTGACATTCCGCCATCGCCGGCAAGCCGGCTCCTACAGGGTTCGCGTTTTGCCGCGTTTTCACGGCATTGGTGAGCACTATCGAAGGCTCACTGATAACCGTCTAATCAAAACTTGAAATAAGGCGATAGCCTCGGGTTATGTCATGCCCTGCTTTCAGGGGGCTTTCAATGAATAAGGCCTGCACACACTTTCCACTCAAACTGCTCTGGCGCAAGGCCTGCGGCGATCTTCACGATTTTTCCCGTCCCGAGCTATAACCCCAGGCTATCGGTGTATGTATTGTTTTGACTAGACGCGACGCCTGCGGCTTCCCACACTCGGGCCAGGCTTGCAGCTTTACCGCTCAGACAAGTCACTCATAACAACTACAAAAACGAGGCCCTTCCATGCGAAATGCATTCGTCCGTCGCACATCCCGTCTGTTTCTTGGCTGCACGCTGGTCGCCGCCGGCGCCCTTCCCGCTCTCGCTCATGCAGCCTGGCAACCAGACAAGAACGTCGAAATCGTCGTCGCTGGCGGTCCCGGTGGCGGCACCGACCAGCTCGGCCGTTTGATCCAGTCGATCATCACCACCCACAAGCTGCTCGACGTGAATACCATCGTCCTCAACAAGGGCGGCGGCAATGGTGCCGAAGCTTTCCTCGACCTGAAAATGAACAAGGGCGATCCGGAAAAACTGGTGATCGGCACCAACAACATCTACCTCTTGCCGCTGGTGTCCAAGCTCGGCTACCAATGGCAGGAACTGACCCCCATCGCCGCCGTGGCCGAGGACGATTTCATTCTCTGGAGCTACAAAGACGCACCGTGGAAGGACGCCAAGGGCTTCTACGAAGCGGTCAAGGCTGACCCGTCGAACCTGCGCATGGGCGGCAGCCAGTCCAAGGACGTGGACCAGACCCTGACCCTGCTGTTGAACCAGACCACAAACAGCAAACTGGTGTACATCCCGTTCAAGAGCGGCAGCGAAGCCGCGACCCAACTGGCCGGCAAACACATCGCCGCCAACGTCAACAACCCCAGCGAAAGCATCAGCCAATGGCGCGGTGATCAGGTCGAGCCGCTGTGCGTGTTCAGTAAAGAGCGCATGAGCTACACCGAGAAAGTCGCCGGCGACAAATCCTGGGCCGACGTGCCGACCTGTCACGAGCAGGGCCTTGGCATCGATCAGTACCGCTTCCCGCGCACCGTGTTCATGCCCGGCGAAGTGACCGCCGAGCAACGGGCGTTCTATGTCGAGCTGATACGCAAAGTCACCGAAACCCCGGAGTTCAAGGCCTACGTCAAACAGAACGCACTGGTGCCCACCTTCCTCGAAGGCGAGCCGCTGACCGCCTACATTGAGAAAGACACCGCCCGCGTCACCCCGGTGTTCAAAGAAGCCGGCTGGCTGAAAAACTGAGTTGCCGACGGCCGTCCGCCTGCGCACGGCCGTCACCTCTGGAGGTGTCTTCATGTCCCATTCTTCGGATTCACCGGCGCTGGTCGGTACCCGCTGGGTCGAACTCGGCCTGACCGTCTTCACCGCGCTGATCGGCGTGGTGGTGATGTTCGGCAGTGTCGAACAAGGTATCGGCTGGGGCGATTCCGGCCCCGAGCCGGGTTACTTCCCCTTCTACATCGGCCTGATGCTCAGCGCCGCAAGCGTGGCCAACGGCGTGTTGACCCTGGTGCGCTGGCACGCCCTGAGCATTGCATTCGTCAGCCGCAGTGCGTTCAAGCAAGTGCTGTCGGTGTTCATCCCGATTGCGCTGTTCGTGGGCGCCATGCCATTCACCGGCATCTACGTGGCGTCGGCCTGCTTCATCGCCTGGTTCATGTGGCGTGACAAGGTCCGTGCCAAGCCTTACGGCAAACTGATGATCGGCAGCGTGTCCCTCGGCGCGGTGCTGGCCAGCTACCTGATTTTCGCGCTGTGGTTCAAGGTCCCGCTGGATGCCGGCCCGATGGGCGACTGGATTGCCCTGGCCGGGAGAAATTTCAAATGAGCGAGTTCGATTCCCTGCTGCAAGGCATGAACCTGATCCTGACCCCAGGCCACATCGGCCTGATGGTGATCGGCGTGCTGCTGGGCATTCTGGTCGGCGTACTGCCCGGCCTCGGTGCCCCCAACGGCGTGGCGTTGTTGCTGCCGCTGACGTTCACCATGTCGCCGGTGTCGGCGATCATTCTGCTGTCGTGCATGTATTGGGGCGCGCTGTTTGGCGGCTCGATCACCTCGATCCTGTTCAACATCCCCGGTGAGCCCTCATCGGTGGCGACGACCTTCGACGGCTACCCGATGGCCCGCGAAGGTCGCGCCGCCGAAGCCCTCACCGCCGCCTTCAGTTCGGCACTGATCGGTGCATTGGCCGGGGTGCTGTTGCTGACCTTCCTGTCGACCAAGATCGCCGCATTCGCCATGTCGTTCAGTTCACCGGAGTTCTTCGCGGTGTACCTGTTGGCGTTCTGCACTTTCATCGGCATGAGCAAGAACCCGCCGCTGAAAACCGTGGTGGCGATGATGATCGGTTTCGCCATGGCGGCGGTCGGCATGGACACCGTGTCCGGCAACCTGCGCCTGACCTTCGACCAGCCGATCCTGATGACCGGCATCAGCTTCGAAGTGGCGGTGATCGGCCTGTTCGGCATCGGCGAAATCCTTTGCACGGTCGAGGAAGGCCTGGTGTTTCGCGGCGAGCATGCGCGCATTACACCGATGGTGATTCTGCGTACCTGGGCCAAGTTGCCGCGTTACTGGTGGACGATTGTGCGCAGCACGCTGGTTGGTTGCTGGATGGGCATCACGCCGGGCGGGCCGACGGCGGCTTCGTTCATGAGCTACAGCCTGGCGCGGCGTTTCTCGAAGAATCGCGAGAACTTCGGCAAGGGTGAACTCGAAGGCGTGATCGCTCCGGAAACCGCCGACCATGCCGCCGGCACCAGCGCCCTGCTGCCGATGCTGACCTTGGGTATTCCCGGTTCCGCTACGGCAGCGGTGATGCTCGGTGGCTTGATGATCTGGGGCTTGCACCCTGGCCCGACGTTGTTCGTCGAGCAGCACGATTTTGTCTGGGGCCTGATTGCGAGTATGTACCTGGGCAACGTGGTGAGCCTGATCGTGGTACTGGCTACCGTGCCGCTGTTCGCTTCGATCCTGCGCATTCCGTTCTCGATCATTGCGCCGATCATCATCATGGTCTGCGCCATCGGTGCCTACTCGGTGCACAACTCGTTCTTCGACGTGGTGCTGATGCTGGGCTTCGGCGCGCTGGGTTATCTGTTCAAGAAACTCGGTTACCCGATTGCGCCGCTGGTGTTGGCGGCTGTTCTAGGGGACAAGGCTGAGGATGCGTTCCGTCAATCGATGCTGTTTTCTGACGGCCACTTGGGGATTTTCTGGTCCAACCCGCTGGTGGGCAGCCTGACCACGGCGGCGCTGCTGATGCTGTTCTGGCCGCTGATTTCCAAAGGGTTGAGCAGCCTGATGGGCCTGCGCAAACCTCACGTCGCCAAGACCAAATCGGTGCTGTGACACGGCAATGCTGGCAACGCCTGACATTTGTTGTCAGGCTTGCCGCAGTCTTTTTCGCGAGCGCGGCCCATGACCCGAATTCCTGATGCCAATGTGATCCACAGTCGACTGCGTCTGCGCCAATTGCGGCTGATGCTGGCGTTGCAGGAACTCGGTTCACTGCGCCGCGCCGCCGACCACATCGGCATGACCCAACCGGCGGCGACCAAGATGTTGCACGAGGCCGAGGACTTGCTCGGCGTCGAACTCTTCGAACGTCTGCCTCGGGGCATGCGTTCCACCCCGTTCGGGGAGACCGTCATCTACTACGCGCGTATGGTGTTTGCCGAACTCAGCGGCATGCGTGAAGAACTGGTCGCCCTGGAATCCGGCAACCTCGGGCGTGTCGCCGTCGGGGCGATTCCGGCGTTGGCCTCGGGGTTGCTGACCCGCACCATTGCCACCTTGAAGAAAAGCCATCCACGGTTGTCGATGAGCATTCAGGTCGACACCAGTGATGTACTGGTGCAGGCACTGTTGCAGGATCAGCTCGACATTGTGTTGGGGCGGATTCCGGCGGGTGCGCGGGCTGAAGAATTGCTGTTCGATAGCTTGGGTGAAGAGGAGCTGTGCGTGATTGCCGGTGCGCAGAATCCATTGGCTCGGGAGAAGAACCTGAGCTGGGCGGAATTGCAGAACATGACGTGGGTGTTGCAGCAGCAACCGAGCCCGATGCGCGCGATCATCAATCAGGTGTTTCACAATGCGCGGGTCGACATTCCCAGCAGTATTGTTGAAACCACGTCGATCATGACCTTGCTGTCGTTGATCCAGCAGACCGACATGCTCGGCGTGACGCCGGTGTCGGTGGTCGAGGATTATCCGGGGCGTGATTTGCTGGCGGTGTTGCCGATCAAGTTTGAAGCGCGGTTGCCGCCGTATGGGTTGATTACCCGGCGTCATCGTATTCAGTCTTCGGCGATGCAGGCGTTTATGAATTCGGTGCGGGCTGAGCATGCTTTGAGTAAGTAGGCCTTTGGGTATGCGTACATATCCGTTGCTTCGGTAACGGCGGCTATTGGTTTCGCCCTTACGGCGAGTCACTTTCGAAAAGCCTGCGCGGCCCGGCGGAAAGTAACCAAAGCGCTTTTGCCCCTTTCGTTCGGTGGCTCGCTCCGGTCCTGCTCCGTGGGCCCGCCGCCATCGGCCATCCATGGCCGGGGGCGGCTAACCCGGCATCCATGCCGGGTTGCCCACTGCGCAGAACCTCCACTCGGCCTCTCGAGGGGGCGACCACCGCCACAGCCGCCGAGGCGGCCTGAAAGCCGA
>NZ_JAHBDB010000058.1:0-31354 GCF_019956105.1 Pseudomonas sp. BF-RE-25 | reverse complement strand
ACTTGCGCTTCCGATCTCTCGTTAGCGGGAGGCGAATTCTACAGCGTTACTCGCTGCTGTCAACACCTCTTTTTCTCCGCTTTCGACCGAGAAGATCGAACCGTCAAAAGAGCCAAACAACACCGCTCTTTCAACTCCTTCTGCGCTTCGATGACCTGAAGCAACTCGCTGTCGAAAACTGCGTAACTCTTTGTTTACCAAGGAGTTTTCCGTTTCGACTGCGCCGGAAGTGGGGCGAATTATAGACTTCCAGAATCTGCCGTCAACACCTATTTTCACATTTCTGTCATACGGGTCAAAAAAGCCCGAAAACACGAAGGCCGAGCCCCTAGGGGCTCGGCCTTCTTCCCTTCTACTTACAAGCTAGGGAATGCGAATTGCGATGCTTCATGGCTCGCGCGCTGTGGCCAGCGCTGAGTAATGGCCTTGCGACGGGTGTAGAAGCGCACGCCATCCGGGCCATACGCATGCAGATCGCCGAACAGCGAACGCTTCCAGCCGCCAAAGCTGTGATAAGCCACCGGCACCGGCAACGGCACGTTGACGCCAACCATGCCGACTTCGATCTCATCGCAGAACAACCGCGCCGCTTCGCCATCACGGGTAAAGATGCAGGTGCCGTTGCCATACTCGTGATCGTTGATCAGTTGCATCGCCTCTTCCAGGCTGTTCACCCGGACGACGCACAGCACTGGCCCAAAGATCTCTTCTTTATAGATACGCATCTCTGGCGTGACGTTATCGAACAAGCAGCCGCCCAGGAAGAAACCTTCTTCATGACCGGCGACGCTCAGACCACGACCATCCACCACCAGGGTTGCACCGGAGGCAACGCCGTCTTCTACATAGCCACTGACTTTGTCACGAGCCTGACCGGTAACCAACGGCCCCATGTCCAGACCACAAGTGGTGCCTGCGCCAATCTTCAATGCCTTGATCTGCGGAGTCAGCTTGGCCACCAACGCATCGGCCACCTGGTCGCCAACGCACACGGCCACCGAAATCGCCATGCAACGCTCGCCGCAGGAACCGTACGCCGCGCCCATCAGAGCGCTGACGGCGTTATCCAGATCCGCATCCGGCATCAGCACCGCGTGGTTCTTCGCGCCGCCCAGTGCCTGAACGCGTTTGCCGCGCTTGGTGCCTTCGGCGTAGATGTATTCGGCAATCGGCGTCGAGCCAACGAAACTCAATGCTTTGACTTCCGGCGCTTCGATCAGCGCATCCACTGCCGCCTTGTCACCATGCACCACGCTCAACACGCCTTTCGGCAGACCGGCTTCGAGCAACAACTGAGCGATCAACAGCGTCGAGCTCGGATCACGTTCGGAAGGTTTGAGGATGAAGCAGTTGCCGCAGACGATTGCCAGCGGATACATCCACAGCGGCACCATCGCCGGGAAGTTGAACGGAGTAATACCGGCGACCACGCCCAACGGCTGGAAGTCCGACCAGGCATCAATGTTCGGGCCGACGTTGCGGCTGTATTCACCCTTGAGGATTTCCGGTGCCGCGCACGCGAACTCGACGTTCTCGATACCGCGCTTCAATTCACCGGCAGCATCTTCCAGCGTCTTGCCGTGTTCTTCGCTGATCAGTTGGGCGATACGTGCTTCGTTCTGTTCCAGCAGTTGCTTGAAGCGGAACATTACCTGCGCACGTTTGGCCGGCGGAGTATTGCGCCAGGCCGGGAACGCAGCCTTGGCCGAGTCGATGGCTTTCTGGATGGTTTCGCGGCTGGCCAATGGCAGTTTGTGAATCGCCTGGCCAGTAGACGGGTTGAACACGTCGGCCGTGCGACCGTCTTCGGTCACCAGTTCGCCGTTGATCAAATGCGGGATAAGGCTCATGCGGGGCTCCAGAAAAGTTGTCCACAGGCGCCCGTCAACGGACGCCTCTATATAGAAGGGGAAATCAGTCGATTTTGTTCAGCACTTCGCCGACCGCGTCGAACAGACGATCAAGGTCTTGCGGCTTGCTGTTGAAAGTTGGGCCGAACTGCAGGGTGTCGCCGCCGAAGCGCACGTAGAACCCGGCTTTCCACAGCGCCATGCCCGCTTCGAACGGACGCACGATGGCATCGCCGTCACGCGGCGCGATCTGGATAGCACCGGCCAGCCCGTAGTTACGAATGTCGATGATGTTTTTCGAGCCCTTCAGGCCGTGCAGTGCATTTTCGAAATGCGGTGCGACGTCGGCCACGCTCTGCACCAGGTTTTCCTTTTGCAGCAGGTCGAGTGCAGCCAAACCAGCTGCGCAAGCCACCGGGTGCGCGGAATAGGTGTAGCCGTGCGGGAATTCCACGGCGTACTCCGGCGTCGCCTGGTTCATGAAGGTCTGATAGATCTCGGAGCTGGCAATCACTGCGCCCATCGGGATCGCACCGTTGGTGACTTGCTTGGCGATGCACATCAGGTCCGGGGTCACGCCGAAGCTGTCTGCGCCGAACATCGAACCGGTACGGCCGAAACCGGTGATCACTTCGTCGAACACCAGCAGGATGTTGTGCTGATTGCAGATCTCGCGCAGACGCTTGAGGTAGCCCTCAGGCGGAACCAGCACGCCAGCGGAACCGGCCATTGGCTCGACAAATACAGCGGCGATGTTCGAAGCGTCATGCAGCTCGATCAGTTTGAGCAACTCATCGGCCAGAGCGATACCGCCCTCTTTTGGCATGCCGCGCGAGTAAGCATTGCTCGCCAGCAAGGTATGCGGCAGGTGATCGACGTCCATCATCGCCTGCCCGAAGATTTTGCGGTTGCCGTTGACGCCGCCGAGGCTGGTGCCGGCGATGTTCACACCGTGGTAACCACGGGCACGACCGATCATTTTGGTTTTGGTCGCCTGGCCTTTCAGACGCCAGTAAGCGCGGACCATCTTCACCGCAGTGTCAGCGCACTCGGAACCCGAGTCGGTGAAGAACACGTGATTCAGATTACCCGGCGTCAGGTCGGTGATTTTCTCCGCCAGTTGGAACGACAGCGGATGACCGTACTGGAAGCCCGGCGAGTAATCGAGCGTGCCCAACTGCTTGGCAACCGCTTCCTGGATTTCCTTGCGGGTGTGCCCGGCGCCGCAGGTCCACAGACCGGACAGCGAATCGTAGACCTTGCGACCCTTGTCGTCCGTCAGCCAACTGCCTTCAGCCGCCACAATCAGTCGCGGATCGCGCTGGAAATTTCGGTTGGCGGTGTAGGGCATCCAGTGAGCATCGAGCTTGAGCTGGCTGGCCAGGGAGTTCGGGGCGTTTTCAGGCAAGTTCATGGGCAAAACCTCGCAAGGCAATAAGCGGCGTGGAGATGAAAAGCGTTCTTGCAGCTAAATTGCCACGGGGATAAAGTCGGTGAAATCCAACTTTTCTAACGTTCAGTCAGGCCAGCGCTAAACTATGAGCACTCGACGCCCCGATCCGCTGGCACAAGTCAGCGACTTTGATATCCGCTTGCTGCGGATTTTTCGCAGCGTGGTGGAGTGCGGCGGTTTCTCGGCGGCGGAGTCGGTGCTCGGGATCGGTCGCTCGGCGATCAGCCAACAGATGAGCGATCTGGAACAGCGCCTCGGCCTGCGCCTGTGCCAACGAGGCCGTGCCGGGTTTTCCCTGACCGAAGAAGGCCGCGAGGTGTATCAATCGGCACTGCAGCTATTGAGTGCGCTGGAAAGTTTTCGCACCGAGGTCAACGGCCTGCACCAACACCTGCGCGGCGAATTGACCATCGGCCTGACCGACAACCTGGTCACCCTGCCCCACATGCGCATCACTCACGCGTTGGCGCAATTGAAGGAGCGCGGGCCGGACGTGCAGATTCAGATCCGCATGATCGCGCCCAATGAAGTCGAGCAAGGCGTGCTCGACGGCCGCTTGCATGTCGGCGTGGTGCCGCAGGCAAGCGCCCTTTCGGGGCTGGAATATCAGCCGCTCTACAGTGAACGTTCGCTGCTGTATTGCGCGGTTGGTCATCCGTTGTTTTATGTCGACGACAAACAACTGGACGATGAGCGCCTCAACAGTCAGGACGCCATCGCCCCGACCTTCCGCCTGCCGGCCGAGATTCAGGCGCATTACCAGGCACTCAATTGCACCGCCAGTGCGTCAGACCGCGAAGGCATGGCGTTTCTGATTCTCACCGGGCGCTACATCGGTTACCTGCCGGATCACTACGCCAGCCTCTGGGTGCAACAAGGGCGCTTGCGCGCGCTGAAACCGACAGCACGGTTTTATGACTTGAGCCTTGCATCGGTCACCCGCAAGGGACGTCGCCCGCATTTGGTGCTGGAAAGCTTTTTAGAGAGCCTGGCTGCAACACGCTGAATAAGGTGAAAACCTGTAGGAGCGAAGCTTGCTCGCGAAGGCGTCGGCTCAATCAACATCAATGTTGAATGTAAAGACGCCTTCGCGAGCAAGCTTCGCTCCTACAGGGATTTGTGGTGGTCAGGTTTTATCGTGTCGGGACTTGTCTGGAGCCTGTGGTTGCGCTATCAACGCATTGGTTGCACCCACCCACCTGTTCGGAAGTGCCTATGACCTTTGAAGTCCCCGCTCACGGCGGCAAACCTGCCAGCCGCATTCGTCAGAAGAACGAAGAGACCATCATCAAAGCCGCCGAAGACGAGTTCGCCCGTCACGGGTTCAAAGGCACGAGCATGAACACCATCGCCCTGAATGCCGGGTTGCCCAAGGCGAACCTGCATTACTACTTCACCAATAAGCTGGGGTTGTACGTGGCGGTGTTGAGCAACATCCTGCAGTTGTGGGACAGCACCTTCAACACCCTCACCGCCGAGGATGATCCGGCCGAAGCGCTGACGCGGTACATTCGCGCCAAGATGGAATTCTCCCGCCGCCAGCCGCAAGCTTCGCGAGTCTTCGCCATGGAAGTGATCAGCGGCGGTGAGTGCCTGACCGAATATTTCAACCAGGATTACCGCGCCTGGTTCCAGGGCCGGGCGGCGGTGTTTCAAGCGTGGATCGACGCTGGCAAAATGGACCCGGTCGACCCGGTCAACCTGATCTTTCTGTTGTGGGGCAGCACCCAGCATTACGCCGACTTTGCCACGCAGATTTGCCGGGTCAGCGGCCGCACCAAGCTGACCAAGCAAGACATGGAAGACGCCGGCGACAACCTGATCCGCATCATTCTCAAAGGCTGCGGCCTGACTCCTGCCATTTAAGACTCTTATGCCTTTTACCCTCAGCGGCTTTTGCGAATACCGCGAAGAGATTCGCAAAAGCCGCTTCATCACCTTCGCCGCACCGATCAGCAGCCCTGCTGAAGCCCAGGCGTTCATCGAGCAGCACAGCGATCTGAACGCCACGCACAATTGCTGGGCGTGGAAACTCGGCGCCCAATACCGCAGCACCGATGACGGAGAGCCTGGCGGCACCGCCGGGCGCCCGATTCTGGCGGCCATCGATGCGCAGGATTGCGACCAGGTCGCGGTGCTGGTGATCCGCTGGTATGGCGGCATTCAACTCGGCACCGGCGGCCTCGCCCGGGCGTATGGCGGCGGCGCGAACAAGTGCCTGCAAGCGGCACCGAAAGTTGAGCTGATCAGCCGCGTACCGCTAAGTTGCGCCTGCGGGTTTGGCGAACTGACGCTGGTGAAACTGCGGGTGGCCGAACTTGGCGGGTTGGTCGTGGAAGAAACGTTCACGGCCAACGGTGTGGAGCTGAAATTGGCGATGGGCGAAGCGCAGATCGACACCCTGCAAACGCAACTGGCCGATTTGAGTCGCGGGCGCATTCTGTTGCAGCGCTGATTGCACCAACAACGCTCAACGCCCTTCTATCGATCCCGTGTATTTGCCCACATCTACTGTGCACCCGGCTGTGGATAACCTGAGCACATACCGCTGTAACCCTTCTGTCATGCGGCTTTGCGGGCATTGCTCACTTTTTGTCCAATACGCATTGAAAAAGACTAAATCCACGTAAAAACAATCAGTTAGCGTGGTTTATCGCCTTTAGAAGAAAGCCGCTCAGTGCTTATGCCCGAGCTTTGCGCTTGCGCACAAATACTGTGGAGCAATCTGTGGATAACCCGTTCATGGCTGGCGCGGCCCCATATCCGGCATGGCTTGCAAAGGGTTGCTCGTTTTTTGACCAAATCGGCCTGCGCAAAACCGGAGCCTGATCTACCGCTGCGCCCTTATGTGGTGCTGCGTCGGGATCGAAATGTGGCGAAGCGGCGTCCCCGATGCCTTGGCCAACAAGCATTTTCAATTTTCCTGACTCAATGGCCAGGAAATTGCTTTATCCACAGGCACAACTCCATCGACCCGAGCCTGTCATGCCCAACCCCGTGCCGATCCCCGACCAAACGCCTCGCCTGCAACTGCGCAGAATCAGCAAACGCTACCCGGGTTGCCTGGCCAACGATGCCATCGACCTGAGTATTGCGCCCGGCGAAATCCATGCGCTGCTCGGCGAAAACGGTGCGGGCAAAAGTACGCTGATGAAAATTATCTACGGCGTCACCCACGCTGATTCTGGCGAGATGATCTGGCAAGGCCAACGCGTGACCATGCGCAACCCGGCTCAGGCTCGCGGTTTGGGAATCGGCATGGTGTTCCAGCACTTCTCGTTGTTCGAAACCCTCAGCGTGGCGCAAAACATTGCACTGGCGATGGGCGCGGCGGCCGGTACACCGAAACAACTTGAGCCAAAAATTCGCGAAGTATCCCGTCGCTACGGTATGGCATTGGAACCGGAGCGACTGGTCCACAGCCTGTCGATTGGCGAACGGCAGCGGGTGGAAATCATTCGGTGCCTGATGCAGGACATCCGTCTGCTGATTCTCGATGAACCGACCTCGGTGCTGACCCCGCAAGAGGCCGACGAATTGTTCGTCACCCTGCGCCGGCTCGCGGCCGAGGGCTGCAGCATTCTGTTTATCAGCCACAAGCTCGGTGAAGTGCGCGCGTTGTGCCACAGCGCCACGGTGCTGCGCGGCGGTCGTGTGGCCGGGCATTGCGTGCCGGCGCAGTGCTCGGATCAGCAACTGGCGAAGTTGATGGTCGGGGAAGCGGCCGATCTGATCACCGATTATCCGAAGGTCGTGGGCGGTGATGCATTTTTGAACGTGAGCGCATTGTCGTGGCACAACCCCGATCCGTTTGGCTGCTCGCTGAAGGACATCGACCTGCACGTACGCCGTGGCGAAATCGTCGGCATCGCCGGAGTGGCAGGCAATGGCCAGGATGAGCTGCTGGCGCTGCTCAGTGGCGAACAACGCCTGCACCGCAATGACAGTGCAACCCTGCGTTTTGACGGGCAAGCGGTGGCTCATTTGCCGCCGGATGCCCGCCGAAAACTCGGCTTGGCCTTCGTCCCTGCCGAACGGTTGGGGCACGGTGCGGTGCCGGAATTGAGCCTGGCCGACAACGCCCTGCTCAGCGCCTTTCAACAAGGCCTGCTGCGCAACGGGCTGATCCGGCGGACCAAGGTTAAAGCGCTGGCCGAAGAAATCATCCGCCGCTTCGGCGTCAAGACACCCGATGCGCAAACGCCGGCCCGCAGTCTGTCCGGTGGCAACTTGCAGAAATTCATCCTCGGTCGGGAGATTCTTCAGCAACCGAAATTACTGGTGGCCGCGCACCCGACCTGGGGCGTGGACGTCGGCGCCGCCGCGACCATTCACCGCGCGCTGATTGCCTTGCGCGATGCCGGCGCGGCGATCCTGGTGATCTCCGAAGACCTCGACGAACTGTTCCAGATCAGCGACCGGCTCGGCGCCTTGTGCAGCGGACGCTTGTCGCCACTCAGGGCGACCGTCGACACCCGCCTGATCGACGTCGGCGGCTGGATGGCCGGCCAGTTCGACGCCCCTCAATCACTTGCACCCGCAACGGTTTAACGGAGTTTCACATGCTGCTTTCCCTCGAACCCCGTGGCCAGCGATCGCGCCTGATGCTGTGGTGCTCGCCACTATTGGCGGCGGCCCTGACATTGGCCTGCGGCTCGCTGCTGTTTATCGCGTTGGGCCATGACCCGTTGTTGACCTTGCACACCTTGCTGATCGCCCCGGTCAGCGACTTGTATGGCGTATCCGAATTGTTGGTCAAGGCGCTGCCGATTCTGCTCTGCGCCTTGGGTCTGGCCGTGGCGTATCAGGCACGGATCTGGAACATCGGCGCCGAAGGCCAGTTGCTGCTCGGCGCGCTGGCCGGCAGTGCGTTGGCGGTGAACATCATCGGTCTGCAAAGTCGCTGGGCATTGGTGTTGATCCTGCTCGTCGGCACGCTGGCCGGCGCGGCGTGGGCCGGGCTGACGGCGTGGTTGCGCACGCGCTTCAACGCTAACGAAATACTCACCAGCATCATGCTCAATTACATCGCCCTGAACCTGTTGTTGTTCTGCGTACACGGGCCACTGAAGGATCCGGCCGGGTTCAACTTTCCGGAGTCGGCGATGTTTGGCGATGCCAGCCGTTTGCCGTTGTTGATGGAGGACGGTCGAGTGCATGCCGGCGTTTATTTTGCCCTGCTCGCGTTGGTGGCGGTGTGGGTGTTGTTGCAGAAAAGCTTTGTCGGGTTCCAGATCAAAGTGCTCGGGCTGGACAAGCGTGCGGCGGGTTTTGTCGGGTTTCGCGAGAAACGGCTGATCTGGCTGGCGCTGTTGGTCAGCGGCGGATTGGCGGGGCTGGCCGGCGTGTGTGAAGTCACCGGGCCGATTGGTCAGTTGGTGCCGCAAGTCTCGCCCGGCTATGGCTACGCCGCGATCACCGTGGCATTTCTCGGGCGGCTCAATCCGGTCGGCATTCTGTTTTCCAGCCTGTTGATGGCATTGCTGTACATCGGTGGCGAGAACGCGCAGATGAGCATGAATCTGCCGCAAGCGATCACGCAATTGTTCCAGGGCATGATGCTGTTTTTCCTGCTGGCCAGTGACGTGCTGATTCTCTACCGACCGCGCTTGCATTTGCGCTGGACGCGTCGCGCATCGGCCACCGTCGTACAAGCAGGAGCGCTGTGATGGATATCGATCTGTTGAGCAATATTTTCTACGCCATGGTGCGCTGCGGCACGCCGTTGCTGTTGGTGGCGCTGGGTGAGTTGATTTGTGAGAGGAGCGGCGTCCTCAACCTCGGCCAGGAAGGCATGATGCTGTTTGGCGCGGTGATCGGTTTTATCGTCGCGCTGAACAGCGGCAACCTGTGGCTGGGCGTGTTGCTGGCGATGCTCGCCGGGATGTTGCTGTCGTCGCTGTTTGCGTTGGTGGCGCTGGTGTTCAACGCTAATCAGGTGGCCACCGGGTTGGCGCTGACGATCTTTGGTGTGGGCCTGTCGACCTTTGTCGGTGCGGCGTGGGTCGGTAAACCGCTGGCGGGTTTTGAGCCGGTGGCGATCCCTTTACTGAGCGAGATCCCGCTGATCGGACGGATGCTGTTTGCGCAGGATCTGCTGGTGTATCTGTCGTTCGCGTTGTTTGCGCTGGTGGCGTGGGTGATTGTGAAAAGTCGTGTCGGGCTGATCATTCAGGCCGTCGGCGAAAACCCGGATGCGGCCAGTGCGATGGGCTTGCCTGTGTTGGGCGTACGGACGCTGGCGGTGCTGTTCGGCGGCGCGATGGCGGGTTTGGCCGGGGCGTATCTATCGCTGGCCTACACGCCGATGTGGGCGGAGAACATGAGCGCCGGTCGCGGCTGGATTGCCCTGGCGCTGGTGGTGTTTGCCAGTTGGCGGGTGTGGCGATTGCTGCTGGGGGCGTATCTGTTCGGGCTCGCCAGCATCCTGCACCTGGTGGCGCAGGGGTTGGGGCTGGCGATCCCATCGAGTCTGCTGGCGATGCTGCCGTATGTCGCGACGATTGTGGTGTTGGTGCTGCTGTCGCGGGATGCCGTGCGCACACGGTTGTATGCGCCGGTGTCGTTGGGGCAGCCTTGGCAGGGTGGGCATTAGCGGTGACCGTTAGGGCCCCTTCGCGGGCAAGCCTCGCTCCTACAGGTTTGGTGCAAATCCTGTAGGAGCGAGGCTTGCCCGCGAAGGCGTCCGCACTGGCAACACCTGAACAACGCCCCACGCCAATTCAAAGACCAGAAAAATCACCAACAGCGAACTGGCGCCATGGAGCAAGGCATAGAGCTGCCAAGCGGAGAACAGGAATCTGCCAACGGCGTCATACCGGCCATAAACCTGCTGCGGATCACGAATCCGCAGCACCGACCACACGCACACGATCGAGCCCAACAGGTTCGCCATCAACATGTGCATCGGCTCAAACGCAGGCAGTTCGCCGGGCAAATCCAAAGCCTGACTCAAACCCGCCAACAACCCATGCAACGCAGTGAAACTCCACGGCGTGACAAACGCCGCCGTCACGATCAAGTCATACCAGGCGCTGCCCCGCACCACGCGGCGATATTGCGTTGAAGTCCACATCGGCACTGCTCCATAAATTCAGGGAGCAACAAGCCTAAAGCCTGGAGTATGCTCCAGGGTCAAGCCCTCTCGAGACATCAACATGCGCATCGGTGAATTAGCCCAGGCCAGCGCCGTCAGCCGCGACACGCTGCGCTTCTACGAGCAGCGCGGATTGATCGCGGCGCAACGTAGCGCCAACGGTTATCGCGAATATCCGGATGACATGGTGCAACTGGTGCTCTACATCAAGACCGCTCAACGGCTGGGCTTTACCCTCGGCGAGATCGGCAACAGCGTCGCCGCGTTGTGGCAGTCGCCCGATCCGGACAGCGCCGTCACGCAATTGCTGCAAGACAAACTCAAACTGATCGAAACCCGAATGGATGAACTCGGCGCGTTGCGCAACGAGCTGCAACAACGGCTCGGGCAACGTTGTCCATTAAATCCGTGATCCTCATTCATCAAGGAAGCCACTCATGTCCAAGGCAAAAACCGCACTCATCATCGGCGCCTCCCGGGGCCTGGGCCTCGGTCTGGTGAAAACCCTGCTGGCCGACGGCTGGCAAGTCACCGCCACCGTGCGCAACCCGCAAAACGCCGACGCCTTGCAGGCGCTGGGCAAGGTGCGGATCGAAAAACTCGACATGGATGATCAGCAGGCCGTCATCGCCCTGAGTCAGCAGCTCAAGGGTGAAGTGTTTGATCTGTTGTTCGTGAATGCCGGCGTAAAAGGCCCTGACGTTCAGACGCCGGGCGGTGCGACGCTGGCTGAAGTGGGTCAGTTGTTCTTCACCAATGCGGTGGCGCCGATCAACCTGGCTCAGCGGTTTGCCGGGCAGATTCGCCCGGACAGCGGCGTGCTGGCGTTCATGAGCTCGGTGCTCGGCAGCGTGACCATGCCGGACGCGCCGGAACTGGCGTTGTACAAGGCGAGCAAGGCTGCATTGAACTCGATGACCAACAGCTTTGTGACGCAATTGGGCGATCAGAAACTGACGGTGCTGTCGCTGCATCCGGGCTGGGTGAAAACCGACATGGGCGGTGAAGGCGCTGACATCGACGTGGAAACCAGTGTGCGTGGGTTGGTGGATCAGGTGAATGCTTACACCGGCAAGGGTGGGCACCACTTCGTGAACTACAGGGGTGAAAACATTCCCTGGTAAACGCCGTCAATCCACTGTGGGAGCGAGCCTGCTCGCGATGGAGTGTCAGTCGACGCCGATGCAGCTGACCCACCATCGCGAGCAGGCTCGCTCCCACAGGTGCGCGTTCCACACGAGGTTCAGTCGTCCGGCCGGACTTGCCTGCAACTGGGTTTTGTTTGACACTGCGCACCTCGTCCCCGCGGCGACCCTGGATCAGCAGACAGGGTAATCACTGAGCTGGCTAACCTGAACCCAACTTTCAGAGGAGCCGGCCAACATGCCTGCGACCCGTACCTGGTTAAAAAATCCCCTCGCGATCTTCACTGCCAATGGCCTCGATGCCCGTTGCGGCCTGGTTGTGCAAGACGGCTTGATCGTCGAAGTGCTCGCCGCCGGCCAGCAACCGTCCGCCCCCTGTGGACAAGTATTCGATGCTCGCGAGCATGTGATCCTGCCGGGGCTGATCAACACCCATCACCACTTCTATCAAACCCTGACCCGCGCCTGGGCGCCGGTGGTCAATCAGCCGTTGTTCCCTTGGCTGAAAACCCTGTACCCGGTCTGGGCACGCCTCACCCCTGAAAAACTCGCCCTTGCCACGAAAGTCGCGTTGGCCGAGTTGCTGCTGTCCGGCTGCACCACCGCCGCCGATCACCATTACCTGTTCCCGAAAGGCCTGGAAAACGCCATCGACGTGCAAGTCGAAAGCGTCCGCGACCTCGGCATGCGCGCCATGCTGACGCGCGGTTCCATGAGCCTGGGCGAGAAGGACGGCGGCCTGCCCCCGCAGCAGACCGTGCAGGAAGGCGAAGTGATCCTCGACGACAGTCAGCGCCTGATCGCCGAGTACCACGAGCGTGGTGATGGCGCGCAAATCCAGATCGCCCTGGCGCCGTGCTCACCGTTTTCGGTGACACCGGAGATCATGTCTGCCAGCGCCGAACTGGCGAACAAACTCGACGTACGACTGCACACGCACCTGGCGGAAACCCTCGACGAAGAAGACTTCTGCCTGCAACGCTTCGGCCTGCGCACCGTGGATTATCTGGACAGCGTCGGCTGGCTCGGCCCGCGCACCTGGCTGGCGCATGGCATCCACTTCAACCCGGATGAAATCACCCGCCTCGGCGCGGCCGGCACTGGCATTTGCCATTGCCCGAGCTCGAACATGCGCCTCGCGTCCGGCATCTGCCCGACGCTGGAGCTGACCGCCGCCGGCGCGTTGCTGGGCCTCGGCGTGGATGGCTCGGCGTCCAACGATGCGTCGAACATGATGCTCGAAACCCGTCAGGCACTGTACATCCAGCGGCTGCGTTATGGCGCCGAGAAGATCACGCCGGAATTGGTGCTGGGATGGGCGACCAAGGGTTCGGCGAGTTTGCTCGGGCGCACCGATATCGGTGAACTGGCGGTGGGCAAGCAGGCGGACCTGGCGTTGTTCAAGCTGGATGAGCTGCGGTTTTCCGGTAGCCATGACCCGGTTTCGGCATTGCTGTTATGTGGTGCGGATCGGGCGGATCGGGTGATGGTGGGAGGCAAGTGGCGAGTGATCGACGGGCAGGTTGAGGGGCTGGATCTCAAAGGCTTGATCGCCGATCACAGCCAGGCGGCCCGGCAGTTGATCGCTGGCGTCTGATCGGACACCTTCGCCGGCAAGCCGGCTCCTACAGGTTATGCGCGATAACTGTAGGAGCCGGCTTGCCGGCGATGCTTTTTAAAGCCCCAATGGCGATGTTGACCACCGACTGCCTGCGGGCGTTTCGTGACGCCTTAGCGCACCAGTGGATGGCAACCCTGCATGGCCATGCACTTTATTGGCCTTGCGGGCCTCTTCGCGGGCGAGCCTCGCTCCTACAAGTACAACGCCGACCTGTAGGAGCGAGGCTTGCCCGCGAAGGCCGCTACACGGTTTCGGATATTTGTTGTCCTGTTGGTCAGTAATTTGCATTACCCCCTCCAACCTCAAAACAAAATGGAGTGGGAATTCATGCATAAACGTCCGTTGAAGAAGCTGCTGTGCGCCGTCGCTGCAACCTTCGGTCTGAGCGCCAGCCTGACCGTCAGCGCCGCTGACCCGCTGAAAGTCGGCTTCGTCTACATCGGCCCGATCGGTGATCACGGCTGGACGTATCAGCATGAACAGGGACGCAAGGCGCTGGCCGAAAAATTCGGCTCGCAGATCACCACCCAGTACGTGGAAAACGTCGCCGAAGGTGCCGACGCCGAGCGGGTGATCCGCAACATGGCCAAGGACAACTACGACCTGATCTTCACCACCTCCTTCGGCTACATGAACCCGACCCTGAAAGTCGCGAAACAATTTCCCAAGGTGACCTTCGAGCACGCCACCGGCTACAAGCAGGACAAGAACCTCGGCACCTACCTGGCGCGCACCTATGAAGGTCGCTACGTCGGCGGCTTCCTCGCGGCGAAAATGACCAAGACCAAAAAGATCGGCTACGTCGCCTCGTTCCCGATTCCGGAAGTGATCCGCGACATCAACGCCATTCAACTGGCCCTGAACAAATACAACCCCGGTACCGAGATCAAAGTGGTGTGGGTCAATTCCTGGTTCGACCCGGGCAAGGAAGCCGACGCCGCCAACGCGTTGATCGATCAAGGCGTGGATGTGGTGTTCCAGCACACCGACAGCCCGGCGCCGATCCAGGCCGCCGAGCGTCGCGGGGTGTATGCCGTGGGCTACGCTTCGGACATGGCGCACTTCGGGCCGAAAGCGGTGCTGACCTCGATCGTCAACGACTGGGCACCGCATTACATTCAGGCGACCCAAAGCGTGATCGAGCATGCGTGGAAGTCGCAGGATTACTGGGGCGGCTTGAAGGAAGGCACGGTTGAACTGCCTATCAGCGACCTGGTGCCGGCGCCGGTGAAAGCCGAGGCCGAACAGATCATCGCGGACATCAAGAGCGGTGCGCTGCATCCGTTTACCGGGCCGATCAAGGATCAGGCGGGCGTGGAGAAAATTGCGGCGGGCGCGACGGCGAGCAACGCGGAACTGGCCTCGATGAATTACTACGTTGAAGGCATGAAGGCCGAGATACCGAAGTAACCCTCAGCCCAACACAACCCCTGTAGGAGCGAGCCTGCTCGCGATGAGGCCGTCACATCCGACATCACTGTTGAATGACAATCCGCTATCGCGAGCAGGCTCACTCCCACACTGGATTTTCAGCGTCTTCAAGGATTACGTATGAACAGCCTGCCCATCATCGACATCGCCCCGCTCTACAGCGATGACCAGACCGCCTGGCAATCCGTCGCCACACGCATCGACCGCGCCTGTCGCGAGTGGGGCTTCTTCTACATCAAGGGTCACCCGATCAGTGCCGCACGCATCGACGCCGTGCTTGATCACGCCCGACGTTTCTTCACCCTGCCCGCCGCCGAAAAGCTCAGCATCGACATCACCCAGACCCGACACCATCGCGGCTACGGCGCCATCGCCACCGAACAGCTCGACCCGAGCAAGCCCAGTGACCTGAAAGAAACCTTCGACATGGGCCTGCACCTGCCGGCCGATCACCCGCAAGTGCTGGCAGAAAAACCGCTGCGCGGCCCCAACCGTCATCCCTCGATGCCCGGTTGGGAAGCGCTGATGGAGCAGCATTACGTCGACATGCAGGCGCTGGCTCAAACCCTGTTGCGCGCAATGACGATGGCGCTGAACATCGAGCGCGACTTCTTTGACACGCGCTTCCATGAACCGGTCAGCGTGCTGCGGATGATCCACTACCCGCCGCGCCATACCGCCAGCTCCGCAGATCAGCAAGGCGCCGGCGCCCACACCGATTACGGCTGCATCACCCTGCTGTATCAGGACGCGGCCGGCGGCCTGCAAGTGCGCAACGTCAAAGGCGACTGGATCGACGCGCCGCCCATCGAAGGCACTTTCGTGGTCAACCTCGGCGACATGATGGCGCGCTGGAGCAACGACCGTTATCTGTCGACGCCGCACCGGGTGATCAGCCCGCTGGGTGTGGACCGTTACTCGATGCCATTCTTTGCCGAGCCGCACCCCGACACGCGCATTGAATGCCTGCCCGGTTGTCAGGATGCCCTTCACCCGGCGAAATACCCGGCCACCACCTGCGCCGAATTCCTGCTCTCGCGCTTCGCCGACACCTATGCTTATCGGCGAGAGCAAGAGGCGGGGTAATGAACCTCTTGGTCAGGTTTTACCAATTGTTGCAGTCAGCACCTGTAGAATGCCGGCATTGCACCTGATGAGATTTCTACAATGTACGATTGGCTGAACGCCCTGCCCAAGGCAGAACTGCACTTGCACCTGGAGGGTTCGCTGGAGCCCGAGTTGCTGTTCGCCCTGGCCGAACGCAACAAGATCGCTCTACCGTGGAGCGATGTCGAAACCCTGCGCAAGGCGTACGCCTTCAACAACCTGCAAGAGTTTCTCGACCTGTATTACCAGGGCGCCGACGTGCTGCGCACTTCGCAGGATTTCTACGACCTGACCTGGGCCTACCTGTTGCGTTGCAAGGCGCAGAACGTGATTCACACCGAGCCGTTCTTCGACCCGCAGACCCACACCGACCGTGGCATCCCGTTCGAAGTGGTGCTCAACGGCATCGCCGCCGCACTGAAGGATGGCGAGCAGCAACTGGGCATCACCAGCGGTTTGATCTTGAGCTTCCTGCGTCACTTGAGCGAAGAACAAGCACAGAAAACCCTCGATCAGGCGCTGCCGTTCCGCGATGCGTTTGTGGCCGTCGGCCTGGACAGTTCGGAAATGGGTCACCCGCCGAGCAAGTTCCAGCGCGTGTTTGATCGCGCCCGCCACGAAGGCTTCCTGACCGTCGCCCACGCCGGTGAAGAAGGCCCGCCCGAGTACATCTGGGAAGCCCTCGACCTGTTGAAAATCCAGCGCATCGACCATGGCGTACGCGCCATCGAAGACGAGCGCCTGATGCAGCGGATCATCGACGAGCAGATCCCGTTGACCGTCTGCCCGTTGTCAAACACCAAGCTCTGCGTGTTCGATCACATGTCCCAGCACAACA
The DNA here is from genome assembly GCF_019956105.1 of Pseudomonas sp. BF-RE-25. NCBI lineage: Bacteria > Pseudomonadati > Pseudomonadota > Gammaproteobacteria > Pseudomonadales > Pseudomonadaceae > Pseudomonas > Pseudomonas sp. BF-RE-25. The sequence goes on along the minus strand of NZ_JAHBDB010000058.1, from coordinate 14,813 downwards.
TTCTCGACATGCTTGAGCGCGGCGTGAAAGTCACGGTGAACTCGGACGACCCGGCGTACTTCGGCGGGTATGTGACCGAGAACTTCCATGCGCTGTACACCGATCTGGGCATGACCCAGGATCAGGCCAAACGCCTGGCGCAAAACAGCCTGGATGCGCGGTTGGTCAAACCATAAACTCCGCAGTTCCCCTGTGGGAGCGAGCCTGCTCGCGATGGCGATGTGTCAGACACGAATTTGTCCACTGACACGCCGCCATCGCGAGCAGGCTCGCTCCCACATTGGTGTACTACAACGCCATTTCCAGCTCGGTTTCCTTGGCAAAGCGATGGATTTCACGCTGCCCCGTCGCGGTGACGTGCAAGGCTCGCGAATCGTTCGGCAAACTCAGCCAGCCGGACTGCATGAACAATTGCAGCAACGCCGCGCCCAGTGAACCGCCCATGTGCGGACGTCTTTCGCTCCAGTCGGGGCAGGCGCAAGCGGCGCGGCGGGTGCTGTGCGCCAGCGCCTGGACGTACACACCGCGCTTGGCCAATTGCGTGGCGCCCTTGTGGGTGATCGACACCCGCTGCTCGAACTGTTCGATCCAACCCGTATCCAGCAAACGCTGGTAAAGATCGGCGGCCAAAGTGCCCCCCAAATGATCGTCGCAGAGTCGTGCGCGCAACAGCGACGAAGGTGCCGCCTGAGGTTTGGAGAGAGGTGCGGCGCGCTTGAACACGTCCGGCATGCCTCGGGGCGTGCTGGCAATCGTCGCACTGGCCAGTGCTTCTATCGCAGCGCCGACTTCGGGCGCGGCCAGGCGGAAAAACCGCTTGCGGCCACGGGTTTCGACTTTCAACAGACCTCCGGCGGACAAACGCCCCAGGTGTGCACTGGCCGAAGACGGTGACAGGCCGGCCAGCAAGGCCAGCTCTTCGGTTTGTCGCGCTGAGCCGTCCATCAAGGCCCACATCATTGCGCTGCGCTTTGGGTCAGCCAGCAACGTGGCGATCTGGCTGATGCAAGGTGCATGTTCCATGTATTCACTCCCTGTTGAATCGTTTCGTCTACTGCTCAGAGACATCTTGACCAGTAATGTGTCGTCGGCCAAGACGCGGAAACCGCGACAAACCGGGCAAAGCCACCCACTCACACAAGCCATTGCCTTGAGGGTTTTGCAAAGGCTCGGCGATCGACTGCGGGCCTGGCCGACTCGAACGCGGACTCGCCAAGGCGAGATCGACCGTGCGTACCTGAGGCGAGCGCTAGTATATGCGTGTTAACCGTCGGTTCCTGCCCTCTGAAAACCCTTGGTGGTGATAGTTTCTGAGTGAAATTTCGCTATTTACCTGCGACTAATGATCGGTGACCGCCAACACGGGAAATTGACTACTTAAACCGGCGCATCGGCTGGCGAGCATTTCCCGCAAAAGGTTCACCGGCTTACTCAATTGTGCGCGATGGGCGCACAACAAATTCAGCGGTGCGCGCTCACAGACCAGCTCCGGCATCAGCACTTTCAAGCGACCGGCCAACACATCGGCGGCGACATCCAGCCAGGATTTGTAGGCGATCCCGGCACCCGCCACGGCCCACAGGCGCACCACATCGGCATCATCACTGAAACGGTCACCGCTGACGGTCAGGCTGACTTCGCGTTTGCCATCGTGAAAACCCCAGTGATCGTGAACCCGGCTGCCAAGCATGAACAGCAGGCAATTGTGCTGCGCCAGTTGTTCCAGTTGCCGGGGCTCGCCGTGTCGGGCCAGATAGCTCGGCGCGGCACACAGCACGCGGCGGTTGTTCGGTGCGATGGGCAGCGCCACCAGGCTTGAGTCTTCCGGCTCGCCGTAGCGCAGAGCGATGTCCACCGGCTGGCGGAATAGGTCGGCGATGCGGTCGCCCAGCAGCAGGCGCACCGTGAGCTTCGGATGCTCGCGCTGGAACTCGTCCAGCCACGGCAGCAACAGGTTGCGACCGAAATCCGACGGTGCCGACAGCTGCAACACTCCGCTGACCTGGTCCTGACCGCTGGCCAGCAAGCGGCGACCCTCATCGAGGTTGCTCAGGGCCGCCCGGGCGTATTCGAGAAACCCCTCGCCCTCGGCGGTCAGGCGCAGGCTGCGGGTGGAACGGGCGAGCAACCGCGCACCGAGTTGCTGTTCGATACGTTTCAACGCCGCACTGGCCACCGCCGCCGACATGTCCATCCCCCGCGCCGCCGCCGACAGACTGCCCAGGTCCGCCGCCCGGACAAACAACTGCAAGTCATCGAAACGCAGCATTTCCAGCCTCGATTATCAAAAAAATATTGAAAGAGACTGCTCTTTTAGCGGGTTTTATCTTGCAGAGAAATAGCCAATCATCTGCCCCATCGAAATCACCCCGTTATCGGAGTCGAACATGTCCCAGCCGTTTACCGCCATCGCCACCCTGATCGCCAAAGCCGGTCAGCAAGACGCACTCGAACAGCACCTGCGTGCACTGCTGGAACCGACCCGCGCCGAAGCCGGTTGCAGTCAATACGACCTGCATCAGGACCTGGCCAATCCGCTGGCCTTCTACATGATCGAGCAATGGAGCAGCGACGAAGCGCTGCAAGCCCATGACGCCAGCGCACACATCCAGCACTTTCGCGCCACAGCCGGCGACCTGATCGAACACTTCGATCTCAAACGCCTGCGTGTCGTGGCCTGATTTTCTTAAATACTGTTGTGGAGCCCTTCATGAAAGCCATTGCCTATTACGCCTCGTTGCCGATCAGCGACGCCAACTCCCTGCAAGACATCGAACTGCCAGAACCGGTCGCCGGCCCGCGCGACCTGTTGGTGGAAGTCAAAGCAATCTCGGTCAACCCGGTGGACACCAAAGTCCGCCAGAACGTGCAGCCTGAAGGTGGCGCGGCCAAAGTGCTGGGCTGGGACGTGGCCGGTGTGGTCAAGTCGGTCGGCAGTGAAGTGACGTTGTTCAAGGCCGGCGACAAGGTGTTCTACGCCGGCTCCATTGCCCGCGCCGGCGGGAATAGCGAGCTGCACGCGGTGGACGAGCGGATCGTCGGCCACATGCCGAAAACCCTCGGTTTCGCCGAAGCCGCCGCGCTGCCGTTGACGGCGATCACCGCGTGGGAATTGTTGTTTGAACGCCTGCAAGTGCGCGAAGGCAACACCGATGAAGGCCAGAGTCTGCTGATCGTCGGTGCGGCCGGCGGTGTCGGTTCAATCCTTACGCAACTGGCCAGTCAGCTCACCGGGCTGAAGGTCATCGGTACCGCGTCCCGTGCGCAAACCCAGAGCTGGGTGCGTGAGCTGGGCGCCGATCTGGTGATCGATCACAGCCAACCGCTGAGCGAAGAACTCAAACGTGCAGGCGCGAACTCGGTGACCCACGTCGCCAGCCTGACCCAGACCGATCAGCATCTGGATCAATTGGTCGAGGCGTTGGCGCCGCAGGGCAAACTGGCGCTGATCGATGACCCGAAGGCGCTGGACGTGACCAAGCTCAAGCGCAAGAGCCTGTCGCTGCACTGGGAGTTCATGTACACCCGCTCGCTGTTCGAAACGGCGGACATGATCGAGCAACACAAACTGCTCAATCGCGTGGCGGCGCTGATCGATGCCGGGACGTTGAAAACCACGGTGGGCGAGCACTTCGGAACGATCAATGCAGCGAATTTGCGACGTGCGCATGAGCTGCTGGAGAGCGGCAAGTCCAAGGGCAAGATTGTCCTCGAAGGCTTCTGAAACAGATTGATACAAGTGTCGTCCGAATGGACGACACCGTCAGTCCGAAGGTTGACCGTTGTCATCATTGCGATCCTATTCGGGTCTACAATCGTGTCCTCTGCGATGCAATCTTTTAACCGAGGAGGTCAGCAATGAAGATCCTGATAAAAGAATTGGCAAAATCCCAGTGGCAGGTCCGCCTGGACCAACACGCGGTGACATTCCGTAGCGAAGCCGAAGCGCGCGCGTTCACCCGAACCCTCGAAGCACGATTGCACGCCCCTCATCAGATTCCCGTCCAGCAGCAACGCGCTGCCGGCTGAGACCTTCCTCATACCTGGGCTTTTACCAATGCCCGGGCATTTTGCAGACGCCGGGTGAGCATCGCTATGCTCACCACCAGAACTCCGCACAGGCTGATGACCATGGCCATCGGCATGGCGCTGCCGTCGTACAAAATACCCACGAGCGACGCGGCTCCGGCGGCGACGCTGAATTGCAGGCAACCGAGCATTGCCGACGCACTGCCCGCGCGCGCGCCCTGCCCGTTCATGGCGCAAGCCGAGGCGTTGGGCAGGATGCAACCGAGGCTGGCGATGCAGATAAACAGCGGAATCAGCAATGGCCACAATTGCTCGGTGTGCAGTGAACTGACCGCGAGCAGCGTCAGGCCCGCCGCGAGGTAGATCCATACGGTGCGCGCCAGCAGGAACGCCGGGCCACGCTTGGCCAGCAACCGTGCGTTGACCTGCGCCACCAGAATGAACCCCGCCGCATTGGTGCCGAACAACCAGCCGAAGTGCTCGGCCGGCACGCCGTAGAGTTTGATGAAGACGAACGGCGAACCGGCGATGTAGGCAAACATCCCGGCGATGGCGATGCCACCGGTCAGGGCGTGGCCGAGGTACACCGGATCCGACAACAGCCGACCGTACTGACGCAACGCGCCTGACAAGGGCTGGCGTGGCATATTCGCCGGCATGCTTTCCGGCAAGCCGAGCGCCACGGCCAGCCCGGCCAGTGCACTGAAACCGGTCAGCACCAGGAAGATCGATTGCCAGCCCGTGGTGTTGACCAGCAACCCGCCGAGCATCGGCGCGAGAATCGGTGCCAGGCCCATGACCAGCATCAGTTGTGAAAAGACTTTCGCCGAGCCCACCGCATCGCATTTGTCACTGACGATCGCCCTTGAAATCACCATCCCCGCACAACCGCCCAGCGCCTGGACGAACCGCGCACCTAGCAGCCATTCCAGGTTCGGCGCGTAGGCGCACGCCAGGGAAGCGATGGTGAACAGACCGACCCCCGTCAGCAACGGAATACGCCGACCAAAACGATCCGCCACCGGGCCGTACATCAGCTGACCTATGGACAAACCGAGGAAATACGCCGCCAGCGTCAGTTGAACGTGCTGTTCATCGGTGCCGAACGCCAGCGCCATGGCCGGAAACGCCGGCAGATAGAAATCGATTGCCAGCGGGCCAAAAGCGCTCAGTGCGCCAAGAATCAAAATGGTACGGAAGTTCATCGGGTATCCAGTGGGACGGAGGTCGGCGGGCACACAGTCTAGCCGCGCATCGACGCCTTGAACATTCCGATAGCTCGCTAACTATTAAAAACTCTGAAAAACGCCGGCCCTTGTAGGAGCAGAGCTTGCTCGCGAATGCGGTGGGTCAGCCACGTCAATGCCGTCTGACAAACCGAATTCGCGAGCAAGCTTCGCTCCTACAGTGGTTTTGCGTGTTGCTTCAGGCGACTTTCACTTCGTAGCCTTCTTCGCTGATCGCGGCGATCACTTGATCCGCGGTCAACGCACTTTCGACGCCGACTTCCTTTGCCGCCAGATCGACCCGCACGCTGGCCGCAGGATCCTTGGCTTGCAGCGCTTGAGTGATGGCTTTGACGCAGTGACCGCAGGACATGCCTTGAACGTTGAACACTTGCATGGAATGACTCCTTTAGTGAGATTGCGAACAGTCTCGAGCTTGCCACCATGGCAAGGTCAAGTTCTGAAGTGAGCTGCCGGGCTGGCAATCGGCGTCGCGCTCGGCCAAGCTGCGTGCATCTATGACTCGATCTCAGGAGATTCAGCCATGCGCTGGTCAGCTCTCAGCCTGTTTGGCTTCCTCAGCCTTTTCGCCGCCGTGCCCTCGGTCAATGCTGCCGGGGAGGATTACGGCGTGTTGATCATTTCCCGCGAGCGCCTGGAAGTGTCGACCAACTGCGAAATCGGCGTGTACATCCAGGATCAACTGTCGGCACGGCTGTTTCAGGAACAAAGCACCTCGTTCAACCTGCCGCCAGGCAACGTTTCGCTGCGCCTGAAATTGCTGCCGGGCCAGGCGCCGGGCTGCAACCCAGGCATGCTGGCGCCGGGCTCGCAGAACATCAGCCTCAAGGCCGGGGATGTGTTGAAGTACCGGATTGCGATGACGCAGGAAGGGATGTACCTCAAGGCGACAGCCCTCGATTATTGAGTCGCCTGTAAAAGATCGCAGCCTGCGGCAGCTCCTACAGGTGTACGCATAGTTCTGTAGGAGCTGCCGCAGGCTGCGATCTTTTGATCTGAGACATGGCGCTTGACCTTGCCAGCATGGCAAGGTTGATCCTGTAGGCATCTACTACAGGGAGTGCGACCGATGTCCGAATCCACCACGTTTGATCTGCCGATTGCCGGCATGACCTGCGCCAGTTGCGCCGGCCGTGTCGAGCGTGCCTTGAGCAAAGTCATCGGCGCCACGGCTGTCAGCGTCAACCTGGCCACCGAGCAGGCGCGGGTTCAAGCGCCCAGCGACAGCCTGCCGGCGTTGATGGACGCGGTGCAGCAGGCCGGTTACAGCGTGCCGCAGCAGAGTCTGGAGTTGAGCATCGACGGCATGACCTGCGCGTCCTGCGTCGGTCGGGTCGAACGGGCGCTGGCCAAAGTGCCCGGCGTCAAAAGCGTCAGCGTCAACCTGGCCAACGAACGCGCCCACCTCGAACTGCTCGGGCAGATCGATCCGCAAACCCTGATCGCTGCCGTGACCAAGGCGGGTTACAACGCCAGCGTCTGGGAAGTCGAACACCCGCCAACCGACACGCAACATCAGCGCCTGCACCGCGAACGCTGGGTGTTGATCATGGCCATCGCCCTCGCCTTGCCGCTGGTATTGCCAATGCTGCTGCAACCGTTCGGCGTGCACTGGATGCTCCCGGCGTGGGTGCAGTTCGCCCTGGCCACACCGGTGCAATTCATCTTCGGCGCACGCTTTTATGTGGCGGCATGGAAAGCCGTACGCGCCGGTGCCGGCAACATGGACCTGCTGGTCGCCCTCGGCACCAGCGCCGGTTATGGCTTGAGCCTCTACGAATGGGCCACCGCCGCCGGACGCATGCCGCACCTGTATTTCGAAGCCTCTGCGGTGGTGATCGCCTTGGTGCTGCTGGGCAAATACCTCGAAAGCCGCGCCAAACGCCAGACCGCCAGCGCCATCCGCGCCCTCGAAGCCTTGCGCCCCGAGCGGGCGATTCAAGTCATCGACGGTCGCGAGCAGGACGTGGCGATCAGCGCCTTGCGCCTGAATGATCTGGTGCTGGTCAAACCCGGCGAACGTTTCCCGGTGGACGGCGAAGTGGTCGAAGGCCAGAGCCATGCCGACGAAGCGCTGATCAGCGGCGAAAGCCTGCCGGTGCCGAAACAGCCCGGCGACAAGGTTACCGGTGGCGCCATCAACGGTGAAGGTCGCCTGTTGGTTCGCACCCAGGCCTTGGGTGCGGAAACCGTACTGGCGCGGATCATCCGCCTGGTCGAAGACGCGCAAGCGGCGAAAGCACCGATCCAGAAACTGGTGGATAAAGTCAGCCAGGTGTTTGTGCCGACGGTGCTGCTGATCGCACTGGCGACCCTGATCGGTTGGTGGTTGTACGGCGCACCGATGGAAACCGCGCTGATCAACGCCGTCGCGGTATTGGTGATCGCCTGCCCTTGCGCCCTCGGGTTGGCCACGCCAACGGCGATCATGGCTGGCACCGGTGTGGCGGCGCGCCACGGGATTCTGATCAAGGACGCCGAAGCACTGGAACGTGCCCATGAAGTCAGCGCGGTGGTGTTCGACAAGACCGGCACGCTGACTTCGGGTGCACCGCGTATCGCCCATTTGAACGCCATCGACGGTGACGACGCCGCCCTGCTGCAAATGGCCGGCGCGCTGCAACGCGGCAGTGAGCATCCACTGGCCAAGGCGGTTCTGGATGCGTGCACCGAACGCGGGTTGGCCGTGGCCGATGTCAGCGACAGCCAGTCCCTGACCGGGCGCGGCATTGCCGGCAACCTCGAGGGTCGGCGCCTGGCGCTGGGCAATCGTCGCCTGCTGGAAGAAAGCGGGTTGAGCGCGGGACCATTGGCCGACGCTGCTACCGCATGGGAAACCGAAGGCCGGACCCTGTCCTGGTTGATCGAGCAAAATCCCACGCCGACCGTGCTGGGTTTGTTCGCCTTCGGTGACACCCTCAAATCAGGCGCGCTGCAAGCGGTGCAACAACTCAGCGCCCGCCACATCAGCAGCCACTTGCTGACCGGAGATAATCGCGGCAGCGCCAAAGTGGTCGCCGAGGCGTTGGGCATCACCGACGTGCACGCCGAAGTACTGCCGGCCGACAAAGCCGCCACCGTCGCCGAACTGAAAAAGACCGGCGTGGTAGCGATGGTCGGCGACGGCATCAACGACGCCCCGGCCCTGGCCGCCGCCGACATCGGCATTGCCATGGGTGGCGGCACCGACGTCGCCATGCACGCAGCCGGGATCACCCTGATGCGCGGCGATCCTCGACTGGTGCCGGCAGCGCTGGACATCAGTCGCAAGACCTACGCGAAGATTCGTCAGAACCTGTTCTGGGCCTTCGTTTATAACCTGATCGGCATTCCGCTGGCCGCGTTCGGTTTCCTCAACCCGGTGCTGGCCGGCGCAGCGATGGCGTTGTCGAGCGTCAGCGTGGTGAGCAATGCGTTACTGTTGAAAACCTGGAAACCCAAGGATCTGGAGGACAACCGATGAACATCGGCCAAGCAGCCCGCCAAAGTGGCCTGAGCGCGAAGATGATCCGTTATTACGAGTCCATCGGCTTGCTCAAGGCGGCTCATCGCACCGACAGCGGTTACCGGGTTTACGGCGCTGACGACTTGCACACGCTGGCCTTTATCAAGCGATCGCGGGATTTGGGGTTTTCCCTGGAAGAGGTCGGCAAACTGCTGACCCTCTGGCAGGACCGCCAGCGAGCCAGCGCCGATGTGAAAGCACTGGCTCGTCAGCACATCGACGAGCTGAACCAGAAAATCCGCGAACTCGGTCAGTTGCGCGACACGTTGCAGGACCTGGTCGAGCACTGCCAGGGCGATCACCGCCCGGACTGCCCGATCCTCAAAAATCTTGAGTCGGGTTGCTGCGCCGTACCCGCTCACCCCTGATCGCGAGCACCTTCACCATCAACAAGGTGGTGAGGGGAATGCCGTGGAACAACAACACCACCGCGCCGGGCGTCCACCATGAATAGAACGGCGCGGCGATCAACATGCCAATGCCGAACCCGGTCATTTGCAGCAACGTCAGAAAGCTGAAAATCGGCAGGCGCAGGTTGTCCGGTTCACGTTGCAGTCGCGACATCAGGCCGACTTCCGAGAAGCCGTCGCCCAGCCCTGCCGGCAGTGAGAACAACAACAAACCGTAGAGCGTTTGCTGCTGGAACATCAGGATAAAGCCGCAGGACATTAGCAACACGCCGAAGAAATACCGTCGCTCCAGGTTCACGTTGTCCGAGCCTTTCAGGCGACTGGCAATCCGTGCGCCGATCAATTTTCCACTGGCCCAGACTGCCAGCATCAGGCCCAGCGTGGTGCTGGCCGATTCGGGTGTCAGCAATTTTGAAATGATCGGCAAACCGACGTTGTGTGCAGCGCTGCCCAGAGTGTCGGCCATGGTGACCGCGAGCATCGCAGCCACCACCGGTGTGGTGCGCAGACCTTGGCGCAGCGCTGACCATTCGCCTCGTTCATGATGGGGCCCGGCACTGGGAGACGGTCCGGCAAACCGCAGCGGCAGGATGAACAACGCGGCCAGCAGGTAAGTGACCACGTTCAGCGCAAAGACTGTTTCAAAGCCGAACGCCGCCACCAACAGGCCGGCCACCAGACTTCCGCCGACCATCGCCGCCGACGATGCGGAGGTGATCCAGGCGTTGGTCTTGAGCAACTGCTCGCCATCGATCAAGTGCGGCAACTGGCTGTTGAGGCCGATGGCGAACAATGAATTGCCCAAGCCCAGGCCAAAAGCGATCACCGGCAGCAAAAGCGCTTGCTGGCTGACTGGCAACACCAGCAGCAAACCCAGCAATCCGGCGCGCAGCAGGTCGAACGCGATCAACGGCAAGCGCCCGGCCCAGCGGCGATAAAAACTCGTGCCGATCAGGCTGGCGAAAATCCCTCCGCCCACGCGACTGGCGAGGAAGATACCGACGCTCATGGCGCTGTTGCTGAGCAGGTAGACGTAGGTGGCCAGGGCGACCATGTTGAGGAACGCGCCGAAGTCCGAGACCAGACGGGCGGCAATGATCAGTCGGGCATTGCGGGTGGAGGTGTTCACATTCAGTCCTGTAGGAGCGAGCTTGCTCGCGATAAACCTGAGAGCGCTGCTGGGTGTCAGGTTTACAGCGTTATCGTTGACGACCATCGCGAGCAAGCTCGCTCCTACAGGGAACTATGCGGTTCATAAAAAACCCGGCCGAAGCCGGGTTTTTCGTCAACCGATCACTGCATCCACGGTGGAGGCGGTTCTTCGGTTTTGCTCGGTGGCGCATCATCTGCTGCGCGTATCGCTTGTTTGCGTTCTTCATCCAGGCGTGCTGCCTCGATTTCGCGTATGACCCCGCCAACGTCGGCCAACTCTTCCGGTTCGTCGAACTCGCCGGTCAAGACACTGGCCGGGTGCAAGGTGCCGGCTTCGTACAAGGCCCACATTTCCTTGGCGTATTTGGTCTTTTTCAACTCCGGGGCAAACCGCCCGAAGTAGGACGCCATGTTGCCCACGTCGCGCTCCAGCATGCTGAACGCGTGGTTGTTGCCCGCCGCGTCGACCGCTTGCGGCAAGTCGATGATGACCGGGCCGGTCGGCGTCAACAGTACGTTGAACTCGGACAGGTCACCGTGCACCAGGCCGGTACACAACATCAGCACGATCTGCGAAATCAGGAACGCGTGATATTCGCGCGCCTGGTCCGGCTCCAGCACCACGTCGTTCAGACGCGGCGCGGCATCGCCGTACTCGTCGGCCACCAGTTCCATCAGCAGCACACCTTCAAGGAAGTCGTAAGGCTGAGGAACCCGCACACCCGCACCGGCCAGACGAAACAGCGCCGCCACTTCGGCGTTCTGCCAGGCATCTTCGGTTTCTTTCTTGCCGAACTTGGAGCCCTTGGCCATCGCCCGAGCCTGACGGCTGTTGCGTACCTTGCGACCTTCCTGGTACTCGGACGCCTGGCGGAAACTGCGTTTATTCGCCTCCTTGTAGACCTTCGCGCAACGCAACTCGTTGCCGCAGCGCACCACATAAACAGCTGCTTCTTTACCACTCATGAGTGGGCGCAGCACCTCGTCGACCAGACCGTCCTCGATCAGGGGTTCAATGCGTTTTGGAGTCTTCATCAGCTTTTATTGTGGGTCCTTTATTACCAAACACGCGAAAGTCATTCGTTATACGGCAATCCACTCATTCGGGGGAGGGGTTACCGACCTATGAACGTTGCGGATGCACACAATGTGCCGAAAAAACCCGGCAAACCCGCCGATGCTCATCGACCGCCAAGGATCATAGCCGAGCCGGCAGCACTTGTTGGAGAAGGGATGCGAGGGGATTTGCGACAGAATCCGACATACCGGTCCCTACCGTTCGCAAGATTTTTTTCAACAGCCCTCAATTTCCTCCTTTAGCAGCCGAAGTCATCTGTAACAAAGTGAATTGTCCGACGATCGTTCCGACAGAAAACGATGGCGTGCCCAAGGGATCGGGTTCAACAAAACGTTTACGGCTGCCAATAATTCCGCGAGTCATCTGCACTGCGTGGGCCTACAAGAAAATCTGGAGCGCGGATGAACATCAAACAGAAGTTGACGTGGGCGTTTGCAATCATCGCCTGCCTGCCCGTGGTGCTGGTCGCCACCCTCGTTGTGTTGAACTTGCGTAGTGATGCCAAGGACGAGTTCGTCGACAACAGCGGTCGTGAAATCCGTCAGGTCAGCAATGCCATGCAACTGTTTTTCGACGGCATCAGCCAGAACGTCGAATACCTGGCCAAGCAACCGCTGATCACAAACTCCGACGACAGCCTCAAGACCTACATGAAGGCCGACGCCGCCAGCGTTCCCCAAGGCGAGGCGGACAAAAAAGTCTTCGGCTTCCTGCAGGACCTGGGCAATTCCCATCCGTCCTACGCCTACGCGATCCTCGGCACTGCGGCCGGCGGTTACGTGTCGTGGCCGGACGACGCCAAGCTGGCCAACTACGACCCGCGCCAGCGTCCGTGGTACAAGGCGGCCCAGGCCAAACCGGGCAAGCCGTTCCGTACCGAGGCCTATTACTGGGCCGAAAATGATACGTCCTACGTCAGCACCGTACGCACCATCGACAACAAGCTGGGCACCAACGGTGGCGTGGTCAGCATCGACGTGTCGCTCAAACAGCTCACCGAACTGGTCAAACAGATCAAGCTCGGCGAAACCGGCTACCTGATGCTGCTGGAAAACTCCGGCACCGTACTGGTCGATCCGAAACAACCGGAACACAACTTCAAGGCACTGGGCAGCCTCGGCGAGGGTTATGCGCAACTGGCCAAGGCCGGCAAAGGCCTGGTCGAAGTCGAGCTCAATGGCGAGCGATACATGGCCAACGTCTGGCCTTCCGAGCAATTGGGCTGGACCTTCATCGGCCTGATCAAGCAGAGCGACGTGATGAGCACCGCGACTCAACTGACCTGGTTGATCGCAATCATCGCCGCCGTGCTGGCAGTGGTCTTCGCCGTCGTCGGCGCCAGTTTCGCCAGCGTCATCGTGCGTCCGATCCGCAGTGTGGCCGATGGCCTGGAAGGCATTGCCCAAGGTGAAGGCGACCTGACCAAGAACCTGCAAATCCGTGGCAGCGACGAAACCGCGCAACTGGCCAACTGGTTCAACCAGTTCCTGGCGGCGATTCGCAACCTGATTCAAAGCATCGGCGGCGCCGCGACCAAAATCCTCGCCACCTCCAAGAGCTCGACCCAAGTCTCCAGCGACATGGCCGAAGCGGCCGGACGCCAGCGTGAAGCGGTGGACATGGTGTCGACCGCGTTCCACGAAATGGTCGCCACCGCCAACGAAGTCGCGCGCTCATGCAGCCAGGCGGCCGAGTCGGCCGACAGTGGCCAGCGCCAGGCACGTGAAGGTCAGCAACAGATTGATGCCGCCGTGACCAGCGTTGATCGCCTGAGCCAGGAAATCGAACAGTCGGCGCAGTCGATGCAACAACTTGAGCGTGACAGCAACGACATTCAGTCGATTCTCGGGACTATTCGTTCAATCGCCGAACAGACCAACCTGCTGGCGTTGAACGCTGCCATCGAGGCCGCACGGGCCGGTGAACAAGGTCGCGGTTTTGCGGTGGTGGCGGACGAAGTGCGGGCCTTGGCCAAGCGCACCGCCGACTCCACGGCGGAAATCGACGGCCTGCTTGGCAACCTCGCCAAACGCACCAGCCAGGTGACTCAGCAGATGCATGCGAGCCTGGAAGTGTCGCAGCAGTCGGTGACTCGCATCGGTGAAGCGCGCAGCAGCTTCGGGCAGATCCGTGAATCGGTGGACGTGATCCGCGACATGAACACCCAGATCGCCACAGCGGCTGAACAGCAGCATCAGGTGGCCGAAGACATCAATCGGCACATCAGCCAGATTCATGGCGATGCGCAGTTGGTGGCAGAACTGGCGAACTCGGCGCGGTTGGATTCGCAGAGCCTGGCCGGGTTGTCGAATGAGCTGGATGGGTTGGTTCGCCGTTTCCGTACCTGACGGCGACCGCTTCGCGGTCGATCGCTGGCAAGCCAGCTCCTACAGGATTTGCGTGATCCCTTGTAGGAGCTGGCTTGCCAGCGATGGCGGCCTCACTGCCGAAACAACTCTCCAGGCGTAAACCCGAACAACCCTCTAAACGCCGCAATAAACGCCGACGTCGAGTCATACCCACACGCCAACGCCGCATTCGTCACGCTGTCCCCCGCCTCCAGCAAATTCAACGACGACAGCAGCCGCATTCGTTGCCGCCAGCCACGAAAACTCAATCCCGTTTCCCGCTGGAACAAGCGCATCAGGGTCTTCTCCGACGCACCCAATCGTTGTGCCCATTCCTGCAAGGTCACGTTGTGTTCCGGGTTTTCGATCAATTCGTTGCACAAGCCCAGCAAGCGTTCATGGCGCGGCAGGGGCAGCGAGAAACCGACCTCCGGCAAATTCGCCAGTTGATCCAGCAGCACATTCACCAGCCGCGCCTCCGGGCTGTCGCCCTGTGGATATTCCACCGGCAGCGCACAAAAACTCTTGATCAGCTCCCGGGCCAGCGGCGTCACTTCCAACACCCGGCAACGCCCGTCCGCCCATTGGCAATCCTCGCGACGCACGTAAAGGCTGCGCATTTCGGCGCGCATCGAGGTCACGACCTGATGTTCGAGATCCGCCGGAATCCAGATCCCCCACTGCGGCGGCGCAAAAAAACTGCCCTCGGCGGTATGCACACCGAGGACGCCGCTGATGGCGTAGGAGAATTGCACCCAGTCGTGGCGATGAGACGGCGTCCATGAACCGGCGTTGAGGCTTTCGGCACGTGCGTACAACGGACGCGGCAACACGGTCAGGGCCGGGATGGTCCGTTCGAGGGATTGTTGTCCGTTAGTCGGCATTGACTGGCCTTATGTCGCGGGATTGCTGATTAGGCGACCTTAAGCCATGCCACTCATCTATTCAATATCGGTGACCCCCTGTGGGAGCGGGCTTGCTCGCGAAGGCGGAGTGTCAGTCAACTAATGTATCGACTGACCCACCGCCTTCGCGAGCAAGCCC
>NZ_JAHBDB010000057.1:0-31810 GCF_019956105.1 Pseudomonas sp. BF-RE-25 | reverse complement strand
CCCCCACCATCCTTGGCCTGAGCGCTCGATACGCCGGACAGGCTGTCCGGAATCAATACGGTAGACGCCGACAAAACCGCGCCAATAGCTACTGCCAGTAAAAGCTTGTTGATGTGCATGTCGTTCTCCGTCTTCTTATTCAGGTTGGAACGTTGATGAACAATGCAACTTGCTGCTCGATTCAGTGGGAGAACACTGCAACGTTCCGGTTTATTCAGTGGCAACGTCGATGAACGATGAACGGTACGAGTCGACCCTGTCCCGGGGTCAGTGAATGCTCGAGGCCAGTTCGAATATCGGGATGTACATCAGGATCACGATGACCCCGATCAACAGGCCGATGAAGGTCATGAGCAAGGGTTCGAACAAGCGTACGAACCATTCGATCCAGCGGCTGATTTCTTCGTCGTAGAAATCCGCGCTGCGTTCCATCATTTGTCCGAGGTTGCCGGACTGCTCGCCGGCACGCAGCAAGCGCAGGGACACCGGCGTCACGAGGTGATTGAGCTCCAGCGCCGTCGACAGCGATTGCCCCTCGCGCACCCGCTCGCAGGCCTGGTCCAGGCGCACGCGGGAGGCCGCGGTGAGCAGGCCACGGACCATGCCCATGGCGGTGACGAGGGGGATGCCGCCCTGCAGCAGAATCCCCAGCGAGCGATAGAAGCGCGCCAGTTCGTACATGAAGATGCGTTGATGGACTGCCGGGAGTTTTTCGATCACCCGGTCCACGCCCCGGCGAAAGGCTGGTTGGCGCTGGAGGAAGGCGAGGGCGACGACGACCGCCGCCAAGGTGCCGAAGAATTCGCCCTGGTGAGCATGCAGGAACATCCCGCTGTTCATCAGCACTTGTGACAGCCACGGCAGGTTATTACCCAGCCCTTCGAACACCAGGCTGAAGCGCGGCACCACGTAACCCATCAGAAACAGCACCACGCCACCTCCCACCACCAGCAACAGCATGGGGTAGATCGAAGCGCTGACGATCTTCTGTCGAACCTCGTCCATGCGCTGGCGATAGCTGACATAGCGGCCCAGCGCATCACCTACCGCGCCGGTCTTCTCGCTGGACTGCACCAGCGCCACATAGAGCGGTGGGAAAACCGCTGACAACTGACCCAACGCCTGGGAAAACGATTTGCCCTCATAAAGCAGGCGCACCAGTTCACTCAAGGTTTTGCGGGCCTGTGGCGCGGTTTCTTTTTCCGCCAGGCTTTCCAGCGCATCGATCAACGGCAGGCCGGCGTTGAGCAGGGTGGTCAGCTCCTGGCTGAACAGCACCAGGTTGAACGTCTCGCGCTTTTGCAGACGCAACGCCCGCCATTGCTTTTCGGCTTGCAGACTGACGACCCGCAGGCCCTGGTCTTCGACAATGCGTCGGGCTTCGCTGTCCCCTTGGGCCTCGACCGTCATCGAGACCACGCCAGCCTTGCCGACGGCCTTGAGATGAAAGCGCATGCTCGCCTCCCGTCACTGCCAACTGGTGATTTCGGCGTTTTCGCCTTCGCCGCCGGGTTGACCGTCCTTGCCCATGGACAACAGGTCGTATTCACCGTTTTCGCCGGGGTAGCGGTAGGTGTAATTGCGGCCCCACGGATCCTGCGGCAGCTTTTTCGCCAGGTAGGGGCCGGTCCAGCGGGTTTCATCACTGGGCGCGGTGACCAGCGCCTGCAAACCCTGTTCGGTCGACGGGTAATGGCCGACCTCCAGGCGGTACAAATCCAGCGCTTTGCCCAGGCCTTCGATTTGCGCCTTGGCCACCTTCACTTCGGAGCGGCCGAGTTGGGCGAAATACTTCGGCGCGACGATGCCGGCCAACAACCCCAGCACCACCAGCACCACCAACAGTTCGAGCAATGTGAACCCGCGCTGGGCTCGCGGTGAGCCGTTACGCGGGGCACAACACAGACGATGATTCATGATGACCTCACACAGTCGGCAGAAGGGTCGCCACAGAGGCTCATGCAATTGCCATGCTCACCCCCGGACATCCTGCCGCAACCCCTGAATTACTGGCCTTCGCGCTTACGGCACAGTGCTTGCGTATGGCTGGTTCACTACCGGTCATTGGGGCAATAGCCCCATTTTTCGGGGCCGGTCAGGGGAGACAGAATAATGAAAACACTCACCACTGGACTGCTCGGCTGCATGCTGCTGGCAGGCACAGCTCAGGCCGATGTATTCGTTTCCGTGGACAGCAAGGGCAGCTACGTTTTGTCCAATGTCCACCGCCCCGGCCGTACCTATGAACGGGTGATCCATGAGCCTGAATCGGCGCAGGTCAGCCTTGATCAACAGCCACAGATGATTGCCCGGCAACCCTATGCCGAGCTGGTTTCGGCGGCCGCCAAGGCCAATCAATTACCGGCGGCGCTGTTGCATGCGGTGATCCAGGCCGAGTCCCACTACGACTCCGGCGCGACCTCATCGAAGGGGGCTGGCGGGCTGATGCAATTGATGCCCGACACCGCCCGGGAAATGGGCGTGACCAACGTCTATGACCCCAAGGCCAACATTCAGGGCGGGGCCAAATACCTCAAGCGCCTGATGACCCTGTTTGACAACGACATCGCGCTCGCCGTGGCGGCCTACAACGCCGGGCCGCAAGCGGTGCTGAGCCGTGGCGGGGTGATCCCGCCGTTCGCCGAAACCCGCCGTTATGTGCCGAGCGTGTTGCGCCAATATCGCCGCTTGCAAGGCCTGGCCGTGGATGCGCCGCTGTGATGGGTGATGGCCCCACATGTGGGGCAACACATTCATCTGTAGGCGCCGGCTTGCCGGCGAAAGCATTTTCACAATCACCACCTGTCCACAAATCCGATCGCCGGCAAGCCGGCTCCTACAGGTGTGGGCGTCTTGGTGGAATCAGAGGGCAACCCGAATGGTGGGGATTGGGTGGGGAATATCCCCCGACTTATCAAGTCGTTTACGTAGCTAGCTGAAAAATAACAAAAAAAATTATGGCATGCGGATTGCTCCAAGGGATTTGTCGAGAATCATTCCCGTGAGTACCCAAAGCGAGGCCCGTGATCATGACCGGCATACCCCACGCTCATCATTTGGTTAACTTGCTGCTGCTTGTTGCACCCCTGTTTGGCATCGAGTTGGCCGAAGCCGCCGTGCGTTGTGAACGAAATCTGGTGGCGAACGTCGTGGCGCTGGATCAACCGCTCATGTTCAACCGCCTCGGCGCACAAAACGCCAACGGCATGATGTTCGCCCTGCGTCGTGATGTGGTCGACGATCACAATGTGTCCCTGGCCTACGGTGGCGCAGCGGTGCCGGGCAAGGTTTCGCTGCGGCCCGACAAGCGTCCGCGTCCATTGGTGTTGCGCGTTGCCGCCGGTGACTGCCTGACCATCAACCTGCAGAACCTGCTGGCCTATCAGGCCAACCCTGGCAGCCACGACAGCGGCGAGGAAGAAGAGGGGGAGATCGAGGGTGAGGTAGAAATCGGCAACGCGGAGCAGTTCAAGGTTGATGAGCAGGTCACCGACCGCCACGTCGGCTTTCAGGTCAACGGTCTGCAGGCGGTCAACAGCATTGACGACATTTCGGCCTACACCGGACGCAACCCCAATACGCTGGTCGCCCCCGGCGCGACCCGTTCCTACACCTTGTACGCCGAGCGTGAAGGAGCGTTCGCCGCCAGCAGCCGCGGTGCAACGTTCGGTGGTGAAGGCGATGCGGGCAACGTCGCCAATGGCCTGTTCGGCGAAGTGGTGGTGGTGCCCAAGGGCGGCCGCACCTATCGCAACACCGTGACCGAAGAAGAAATGCGCCTCGCCAGCACCGGGCGCACGCCGGCCGGTCAACCGATTGTCGATTACCAGGCACGCTACCCGCAGCGTGAACCGTGGATTCGTGAAGGCAAGGCCGGCACGCCGATCATCAACATGGTCGACGGCAACGAAATCATCTCCAGCGAGAGCGATGCGATCGTCATGGGCAGCTACGCCGACGGCAGCTTCCCACCGTCGACCTATCCGCTGGAAGCCATCGGCAAACGCAACCCGGCGCTGCCTAACCGGCTGGAACCGTTCCGCGATTTCGCCTCGCAATTCCAGGATGAAACCGCCGCGACCCAGGCATTCCCCGCGTACTGGGAAGACCCGGTCATGGGCCACGTGCTGGAGCCGACCCGCGATTCGTTCATGATCAACTACGGCTCCGGCGGCATGGGCGCCGAAGTGGTGGCCAACCGGTTAGGCGTCGGGCCGATGCACGATTGCCTGTCTTGTGCCTATGAAGAATTCTTCCTCAGTTCGCACACCGTCGGCGACGTGGCGATGCTGGTGGACGTGCCGGCCAACGCCGGTCTGGAAAGCATCCGGCCGGGCGAAACACCGCGCGCCGATCAGGTCGGGGTCAAGGCGACGATGGCGCTGTATCCGTCCGAGCCGTCCAACGTCAACCACAGCTACATCGGTGATTTCGTCAAATTCCGCAATACCCACAACGGCCACGAACAACACATCTTCCACCTGCACGGGCACCAGTGGCTGTTCAATCCCAACGACGACAACTCTGACTATGTCGACGCCCAAGGCATCGGGCCGGGCGCCGGCTACACCTATGAAATCGCCAACGGCGGGTCGGGCAACCGCAATCGCGTCGCCGGTGATGCGATCTATCACTGCCACTTCTATCCGCACTTCGCCCAAGGCATGTGGAGCATGTGGCGGGTGCATGACGTGTTTGAAGAAGGCACCCGACTCGAGGTGTCCCAGCAGGGCGCCGACGGTTATCACAGCGAACCTTATGCACTGCGCAGCGGCAAACCGGCCGCTGGCGCCCGGGCCTTGCCCGATGGCGAGATCATTGCCGGCACGCCGATTCCAGCGGTCGTGCCGCTACCGGGCAAAGCCATGGCGCCGATGCCGGGCAAGGTCGTGGTCGTGCCGAAAGTCGGCGAGACCCTGGTGGCTGGCAATGATGAAGATGGCGACGGTGAGCATAGCGGTGGCGCCCAGGCCATTGGCTCCCTGGCGCTGGTTGATCGCAGCTACGCCAACCGCAATACCGACGGCAGCCTGAAAAACCCTGGTTATCCGTTCTGGATCGGCGGCATGGAAAGTTCGGTCGGCCAACGTCCACCAACCCCACCGCTGGACATGCTCGACGCCGCCAAGGCCTATGCCTTGAAAACCAGCGGCAATGCCTTGTGGGCCAACCTCGATCCGGCGCAGTCCGGTGGCTGGGACGGCGGTTTGGGACGCCATTCCCTGGACGGTTTCTCTGCCGGTGGCGAGGCGAACACCGTGACTACCTCGCTGGATTTCTCCAAGGAAGTGACCCGCGCCAAAGCGCTTTACCTGCCGGAAGAGGGCACTGAAGTCGAACAGGCGGCCATGGCCTTCCACGCGAAAAAAGACCACCCGAGCTTCGCCGTGCTGCCCGGCAATCAAATCGTCGCACGCGCCTTCCGCACTAACGGCGCGCTGCCAGTCGCCGGTGCGCCTTTCTACGAACCGTGCATGGACGACCGGCAAAAACGCCTGACCAGCAGCGCCGGCATGGGCGAGTTTTTCAGCGGCGAACGGCTCGACGGCATGTCCTTCAGCGGGGCCTCGACGTTCACGGCTGACCGGCCACGGGTCTACAAAGCGGCGAACATCCAGTTCGACGCGGTCTACAACAAGGTCGGCTACCACTTCCCGCAAGCGCGCATTCTGGCCCTGTGGGAAGACGCCTGGCCGGTGATCACCAAGCAGCGTCCGCCAGAGCCTTTGGTGATGCGCATGAACACCCTCGACTGCGTGCAATACCAGCAAACCAACCTGGTGCCGGCCACCTATGAAATGGACGACTATCAGGTGCGCACGCCGACTGACGTGATCGGCCAGCACATTCATTTGCCGAAATGGGACCTGACGGCGGCGGACGGTTCAGCCAACGGCTGGAACTACGAAGACGGCGTACTTTCCCCCGGTGCGGTGCAAGAACGCATCCACGCCATCCGCGAGTTCAACCAATGCCAGGGCACCGACCCGCGTGACGGCACACCGGCCTGCCCGAAAGCTAAAAACCACCCGTACTTCGGCCAGTTTGGCCGGGCCGACTGGGTCGGGGCGCGCACCGCGATGCAGCGCTGGTTTGCCGACCCGGTGGTGAACAGCAAAGGCGTCGACCGTGGCCTGGGGACCATTTTCACCCACGATCACCTCGGGCCATCGACTCACCAGCAGATTGGTCTGTACGCCACCGTGCTGGCTGAACCGGCCGGTTCCACCTGGTTCCACGCCGAAACCGGCGAGCCGTTGTACAGCGGCGCGCGCCAGGATGGCGGGCCGACTTCGTGGCAAGCCGTGGTGTCCACCGGCGACCTGGACGGCGACGGCAAGAACGACAGCTTCCGTGAATTCTTCCTCGAATACAGCGACTTCCAGCATGCCTATGAAGCCGGTGTGTACGTAGGCGCGGGTCCCAATGGTGTGCCGAATCCACAAGCGTTCCCGGCCACCGCGGACAGTTTCCGCTACGCGATCAATCCGCCAGTGCGCAACAACGCCAGCACCCTGTTGGACGGCATTCTCGAAGTGCAGGGCGGTATGGTCCCCGGTTGCCCGAGCCGGCCGTGCCCGCAAGCGATCTCGGTCGATGACCCCGGCATGTTCGTGGTCAACTACCGCAACGAACCGCTGGCCCTGCGGGTATACGACCCCTACAAGATCGGTCCTGACGGCAAGCGCGGCATGCAGGCCTACGGCCTCGGCGGCGATCTGGCGTACGCCATGCAAAGCCGCACCGACCGTGCGATCCCGGCGATGAACCAGGCGCCGAACCTGATCACCGCCGCCACCGGCCCGACTGGCGGCACCACCTTGTTCCCGCCGCACATCAACCGTGGCGGCGCTGAACCGGGTGATCCGTTCACGCCGATGCTGCGCACCTACACCGGTGACAACGTGCGGCTGCGGGTGCATGCCGGCGGTCACGAAGAAGAGCACAACGTGACCCTGCACGGCGTGAAGTGGCTGCAAAGCGGTTCCGGTTACGGCAACAGCTCCAACTCGGGTTGGCGCTCGTCGCAAATGATCGGGATCTCCGAGCAGATGGGCTTCATTGCGCCGGTCTCGATGCTGTCCAGTTCGGCGGCGACCACGGGTGATTACCTGTACTCGATGGACGCCTCTCTCGAAGGTTACTGGAGCGGGATCTGGGGCGTGATGCGTAACTACACGGCCCAGCGCAGCGATCTGTTCGCGCTGCCGAACAATCCGAAACCGGCGGGGATGCGCAACACCGTGGCATTCGACGGAACCTGCCCACGGATCAGCGCCAACCCGAACGGCATCGGCACCCGGCCGACCGTGCAACGCAACTATGAAGTGGTCGCGGCACTGGCCAACGACATTCTCGGCAATCCGCTGAACCTGGCCCTCGGCGATCCGGAGGGCATCGGCCAGCATGTCGGCGGGCCGTTGAATCCGGCGGGCGGCACCCTGGTGTACAACTCGCGGGTGGTCAATATTCCGCAGGTCACCGTGACTGATCCGGAGGATGGCGAAACCATCACCATCGGCGGGCAAAGCGGTCCGCTGCATGACCCGACCGCGATCATTTACGTGCGCAAGTCTGACCTCGATACGGTCACCGGCAAGCTCAAGCCCGGTGTGCCTGTCGAACCGCTGGTGCTGCGCGCAACGGCGGGGGACTGCATTAATATCACCCTGGAAAACCGTCTGCCCATGGTCATGCCGGACTTGACCCAGACGGCGGTGATGCAAGGCATCGTCAAACGTGATCGCAACAGCGGACAGGGCTCGACCACCTTCAGCAACAACCTGATGCGGCCGTCCAGCCACGTGGGTCTGCACACGCAATTGCTGGCGTACGACATCACCAAATCCGACGGCACCAACGTCGGTGCCAACCCGATCCAGACCGTGCCACCGCGGGTTGGCAACAGCGGCGCCTACCCGACCCGTACTTATCAGTACTACGCCGGGCACCTGGAGCGCGAAGGCAAACCGATCACTCAACTGGGCCGCAACGTCGACAACATCAACGCCACGGCCGTGGAGTTCGGCGGGTTGAATTTCACCCCGGCGGACGTAATCAAGCAACCGCAGAAAGGCCTGGGTGGCGCGATGAGCATCCTGCCGGTCGGCGCTACCTGGGTGGACGACGCGCGCAAAGTCACGGCGACGGTCACCGCACCGGGGCAGACCCCTTACCGCGACTTTGCGATGGTCTGGCAGAAAGCCTTGAACATTCGCTGGGCCAATGGCCGGCCGGTGGAAGGCATCGCTGCCGAAGGCTTCGGTGTGCCGACCGATCCGCAGGACAACTCGAGCATGGCCATCAACTACAGGTCCGAGCCGATATGGTTCCGCTTCGGCCTGGCGCCGGATGCGCCGTTCGGTCACGCCGACGGCGCGGGTTACGGCGACGTGCCCAACGCGCACATGGCGTACAGCAATGCGCTGGTGGGCGGCGATCCGCAGACGCCGGTGCTGTATGTGAAACCGGGGCAACCGTTCCGCACGCACATCCTGATGCCATCCGGGGGTAGCCGCGGCACGACGTTCCAGCTGGACGGTCACGTCTGGTCGGTCAACCCGTTCCAGTCGGAGAAGAGCGACACCGGCGGTTATCCGATGAGCACGCCTGGCGTGGGTTCGGTGCGGTTCGGGTTCAACCCGATGTCGATGTACATCGGCGCCCACGAAAGCATCCTGCCGGCGGCGCATTTCAGCTTCATGCATCCGAGCGCCGGGGGCAGCAACGCGATACCGGGCGACTACCTGTTCCGCGATTACGGCGCCTACGGCAATACCGCCGGGCTCTGGGGCTTGTTGCGAGTGACCAACGAACCTGAACCGGCACCGTAGACGTTGTGCGACACCAGCCCTGTAGGAGCGAAGCTTGCTCGCGAAGGGGACACCTCGGTTGTAGGTGGTATGGCGGATGACGCCTTCGCGGGCAAGCCTCGCTCCTACAAGGGATCGGGTTTGCAGGGTTCGAAGTGTAGGAGCTGGCTTGCCAGCGATGGCGGCCGTGGGATTGATGCAAGGCGTAAGGGCCTCATCGCCAGCAAGCTGGCTCCTACAAGGGATCGGGTTCGCACAGGGCAAATTGTAGGAGCTGGCTTGCCAGCGATGGCGGCCGTGGATTGATGCAAGGCGTAAGGGCCTCATCGCCAGCAAGCTGGCTCCTACAAGGGATCGGGTTTGCAGGGTTCGAAGTGTAGGAGCTGGCTTGCCAGCGATGGCGGCCGCAAGACAGGCGCAGATCTGTAAGGGGAGAAGGTGACATGAACAGGACCACTGCAATTGCGGGTTGTGCGCTGGTTGTCGGGCTTGCGCTGATCTGGCTGGGCGTCTGGCGCACGACTCCGCCCGACATGCTCAGCGAGATAGCGCTACCGGACACCTGGAGCGGTCAGACGCTGGAGCGTGACGGCGTGTCCGTAACCCTGCAAATGCAGCCATTGGCCGAGGACGGTGTGCTGCGCGAAGGCGAGTTTGCCGACGTGCTCTTCCGGGTCAGTGACAGCGCTTCGGGGCAACCCCTTTCCGGCGTCAATCCCGGTGCCTGGCTGGACCCGGAAACCGTTGCCGCCGACCTGGCCCAGGGCCGTGACCGGAGCTGTAAATCCCGGGCCGGGGTGTTCCTGAAATCGAGCATCGGCGCACGGCCGCTGCTCGACCTGAACAGCTATTTCCTGCTGGTGATGAACCGTGATGCCAGCGTCTCCGTGGTCGACCCGTCGGTCTCGGTGGGCGGCATCACCAGCACCATGGCCCGCATCGACCTCAAGCGGCCGCCAATGGATTGGGTCACACCGAAGGACAACAAACGCGTATTCATCTCCATGCCCACCGCCGGCGAAGTGGCGGTGATCGACAGCGAACAATTCAAGTTGATCGCCTCGGTGGCCGCCGGCACCCACCCGGTGCGCGTAGCGTTGCAACCGGACGAGCGCCTGCTGTGGGTCGGCAACAATGCGCCGAAGGCCGAAGCGTCCGGGGTCACCGTGATCGACAGCCAAAGCCTGAAGCCGCTCAAACACCTGGTCACCGGCGCCGGGCATCACGAAATCGCCTTCAGCAAGGACAGCCGGTTTGCCTTCGTCACCAACCGCGACGACGGCACGCTGAGCATCATCGACATCGCCAGCCTGACCCTCAGCAAGCAACTCAAGACCGGCTCGCACCCTTTGTCGGTGGCGTACTCGCCGCTGTCCCAGGCGGTGTATGTCGCCGACGGCAAGGACGGCACCGTGACCGTGGTCGATACCGCCAGCCTTGACGTGCGCCGGGTGATCAAGATGAAACAGGGCCTGGGCCCGATGGGCTTCAGCGCCGACGGACGATTTGGCATCGTCCTCAACACCCTGGAAAACCAGGTGGCCGTGATCGATACCGCCACCGATTCGCTGGTCCATGAACTGGACGTGTCCGCCGAACCTTATCAACTGGTGTTCACCAAGGCTTACGCCTATGTGCGCGGACTGGCGTCGCCCAAGGTGACGATGATCAACCTGTTGTCGCTCGGTGAAGGTCGCCAGCCGATCAGCCAGGGTTTCGAAGCCGGGCCCCAGGCGCCACGGCTGGCCGGTGATTTGCCGCTGGCGTCGAGCCTTGCGGTATCGCGGGACGACAACGCGGTGTTCGTGGTCAACCCGGTGGACAACACCACCTATTTCTACGCCGAAGGCATGAACGCCCCGATGTCCGGTTACCCCAATCGCGGGCAAGTGGCGCGGGCGGCGATGGTCATCGACCGCAGCCTGCGCGAAGTCGAGCCGGGGCTGTACAGCGCGCGGGTCAAACTGCCGCCGGCAGGGCGTTTCGACGTGGCGTTCCTGCTCAACCAGCCGAACATCATCCATTGCTTCACGACGCTGGTTGAACCGGATACCCGCCTCAGCCGACACCCCGGCGTACCGAAAGTCGAATTCCTGCTCGACAACGCCACCGCCGCCCTCGGCAGCCCGTACACCGTGCGCTTTCGCATCGTTGAGGGCCAACAGAAAGCCCAGCGCAGCGGCGTGAAAGACGTGCAGGTGCGCTACTTCCGCGCCCCGACTTCGCGGGCCCGGGAAGTCGCGGCCCTTGAGGTCGGCAACGGAATCTACGAAGCCCCAGTGACGCTCGACCAGAACGGCGCCTGGTACCTGCACGTGCGTGCGGCGTCCCTCGGCGCGAATTTCGATGACAAGACCTTTGCCAGCGTTCGGGTCCTGCCCGGCGATGCCCGTTGAAGAGGAAACTGACATGAATCGATTCGCACACCGTGGACTGCTGACGTTCTGCCTGTTGACCGTCGGCGTGGGGCAAGCCCTGGCGCACTCGGCGGATGAACACGCCGGGCATGACATGCCGGCCAAAGGCGCCCGTTCGGAAAGCGCCCAGGTCAAGTTCGCCGACGTCGCGCTGGTGGACCAGAACGGCAAGCCGGTGCGTCTGGAGAAGGATCTGGTGACCAACAAAATCGTGGTCATGAGCTTCATTTACACCAGTTGCACCACGGTGTGCCCGGTGGTGTCTTCGATCATGGGCAAAGTGCAGAAACAGCTGGGCGCGCGGGTGGGCACCGAGGTGCAACTGGTATCGATCAGCATCGACCCGCAGCGCGATGACGCCAAACGCCTGAACGCCTACGCCCGCAGCTTCCAGAACGGTCCGGGCTGGAGCTGGCTGACCGGCAGTGCGCAATCGATCGACGCCACGCTCAAAGGCCTCGGCACGTTCAGCGGCGACTTCAAGAACCACCAGCCGCTGATCCTCGTCGGCGACGGCAACAGCCGCCACTGGACGCGCTATTACGGCTTCACCGACCCGACCGTACTGACCCGTGAGGTGGAGAAACTCAGCGGCCAGCGCAACAGCCACGCCAAACACACCGCCATTGCCATGGAGCAGCAACCATGAGAGTCATCGACTGGGTTGCGTTGAGCCTGTGCTTCTGGATATTCAGCTCGTTGGCCTTCGCTCACGAAGGGCACGAAGAACCCGCTCCCGTCGTGGCCAGCGCGCAACCGGCGAGCGGCACGCGCGATGCGAAAACCTGGTTCACCGATACGCCGTTGCAGGACCAGAACGGCGAGACCCTGCGTTTCTACAGCGACGC
This sequence comes from Pseudomonas sp. BF-RE-25, assembly GCF_019956105.1. Classification (NCBI taxonomy): domain Bacteria; kingdom Pseudomonadati; phylum Pseudomonadota; class Gammaproteobacteria; order Pseudomonadales; family Pseudomonadaceae; genus Pseudomonas; species Pseudomonas sp. BF-RE-25. The sequence continues at coordinate 19,732 of NZ_JAHBDB010000057.1, read as the reverse complement.
GCTGCATAACCGCGTGGTGCTGCTGAACGTGATTTTCACCAGTTGCACGGATGCCTGCCCGCTGATCACTCGCAAGCTCAAGGAAGTGCGTGAGTTGCTGGGCGATAAAGCAGACGGGATTACCTTTATCTCCCTTACCAGTGATCCGCTGCGGGATACCCCGGCGGTACTCAAGGCTTACACCTTGAAGCAGGGCGTCAATGGCCCCCACTGGCTTTTTCTCACTGGCGACAAGGCGCAAATGGATCTGGTGCTGGGGCGCATCGGCCAGATCGTGCCGACTCCCGAGCAACATTCAACGCAACTGATTGTGGGTGACGTGGCCAACAAACGCTGGAGCAAAATCCGCCCCGATGCCCCGGCCGCCGCCATTGCCCAGCGCTTGCAATTGCTGACAATGCCCGTGGCCGGTCACTGAGCCCGCGCCATGAAAATCTCCCTGATCCTCGGCCTGTTCCTGATCGGCAATCTTCATTGCGCTGCCGATACGTTGCCCTTGAACCCTGACGAAAGTGCCGGCAAACGGCTGTACCGCGAGGGTGTGTCGGGCAGTGGTGAACCGATCATGGCGCGTATCGGGGCGACGGGCATGTTGCTGCCGGCCACCAGCCTGCCGTGCGCCAACTGCCACGGCGCCGATGGCCTGGGCCGGCCCGAGGGCGGGGTGCGTCCACCTGATCTGAGCTGGTCGCGGCTGACCAGCACCTATGGCCAACGGCACGTCAATGGCCGCAACTACCCGGCGTACACCGACGGCACCCTGGCGCGGGCGATTCAGGAGGGGCGCGATTCCGCCAACAATCGCCTCGACCCGGCGATGCCGCGGTTCGTGCTATCGATGAAGGATCAGCGCAACCTCACGGCCTACCTCAAACGCCTCGCTGATGAGCGCGACCCCGGCCTGACGCCTGACAGCCTGCACCTGGGCACGTTGTTGCCGAGTCAGGGGCCGTTGGCGGAAGAGGGCGCGACGGTGGCGGCAGTACTCAAAGGCAGCGTGGCGCGAATCAACAAGGCGGGGGGGATTCATGGCCGGCAGGTGCGCCTGACGATCCTCGACCCGGGGCCGGACCCTGTCAGTGCCGGGCGGGCGCTGGATCAGTTGATCTATCAGGAGCAGGTGTTTGCCCTGATCGCGCCACTGGCGCCGGCACTCGACACGCAACTGGTTTCGCGTCTGGAGCAGGCGGGCATTCCGTTGATCGGTCCGCTCTCATTGCAGGGGTCGGCGCAGAGCAGTCGACAGATTTTTGAACCGATGCCCGGGGTGCGCGAGCAACTGATCGCCCTGGCCGATTACGCCACCGGGAGTTTGCGCGTGCTCCAGGGCCCGACGCTGATTACCTACACGGAGGATCCCGGTCAACGACTGGCGGCTCATACCCTGCGTCAGTATCTGCAAGATCACGCCTGGCAAAATGTCAGCCTGCAGGTCTACGACCCGGTAAAGGATCAACTGCCGCTGGGTTCGCGCTCATTGTTTTACCTGGGCTGCGGTAGCGATTTCAGCCTGCTCGCCGAAAGGTTGCAGAGGGCGGGGCAGGTTCCTTACCTGTTCGCCATGGCGAATCAGGTGGCGGGTGACCTTTTGCGAGTGCCCAGTGGTTTTTCCCGGCGGTTGTTCTTGTCCTATCCGTTCGTGCCCAGCGACTGGACCCTGGCCGGGCGCCTGGCCCTGATCCAGTTGCGCGAACAGCAGGGGCTCGGTGGCCAGCATGCGGTGCTGCAAGTCGGCGCGTTCAGTTCGATGCTGCTGCTCAGCGAAGGCATGAAGCAGGCCGGACGCGATGCCAGCCGAGAGAAGCTGATCTATGCGCTGGAAGGCCTGCATGACTTCGACACCGGTCTGACCCCGCGCCTCAGCTTCGGGCCGGGCCAGCGGCTGGGTTTGAGCGGCGCGCATATCGTCACCGTGGATTTGCCCGACCAGCGCTTCTACCTGGTCGCCCCTTACAAGCCCATTACCGCGAAACCCTGACCGGAGGCCTCGATCATGACGCTCAAGACTCTGTTGATCCTGCTGACGCTGTGGCTGCCCGTGGCGTTCGGCAGCAATGGGCCGGTCGCCGCGCGGGTCAATGGCGAGGAGATTTCCCAGTTCCGCCTCGAACGCTATTTTGCCGAGTACCTGGAGGACCAGGGCCGGGCGCTTGGCAGCATTCGTAATCCCAAGGCGTACAAGCAACTTCGGCAAAAGGCGCTGGACGCATTGATCGACCGCGAGTTGCTGTGGCAGGAAGCGGTCAAGCGTGGGGTGGTGATCAGCGATGCCACCGTGCAACGCCAGGTTGAACAGACCCGGCAGGCCATTGGCGGTGCCGAGAAATTCGCTCGGCGCCTGGAAGACGCGGGTTTCGACGAGGCCGGTTTTGTCGAATACACCCGCCGTGAACTCGCGGCTCAGCAGGTGTTTGCCGAGCTGACCAGCGTCGAGGGGCCGGACGAAAAACAGGTCCGCACGTTCTATGAAGAGCACCGCGCGCAGATGAGCCAGCCCGAAGCGGTGCAGGCGCGGCACATCCTGATCAAGGTTGCTCAGGACGCCGATGCCGCCACAGTCGAAGCGGCGCGGCTACGCTTGGTGCACATGCAGGCGACAATCCGCCAGGGCGCGGACTTCGCCAGCGTGGCCCGGACGGGGTCCGAAGATGCCTCGGCGAGCGAGGGCGGAGATCTGGGCTATTTTCCACGTGGACGCATGCTGCCAGCGTTTGAAGCGGCGGCCTTTGCCCTGGCACCGGGCGCAGTGAGTGAGCCGGTTCGCACGGCACTGGGCTGGCACTTGATCCAGGTGCAGAACCACAGGGAGGTGACCGATGTCACAGAGTTGCAAGGGCTTGAGATGGTCAGGGCGTACCTCGACCGACAGCGACAGACTCAGGTTCGCCAGCAGGTTTTGGCGCAACTGCGATCGCGTAATCGAATCGAACGAATTGACGATGAATGAAGGTTCCCCCCCCAATAGTGGGGAAAAGCTTCAGGGCAATTCCGTGTGCGCCCCCGCCTTTGGGGGGCGGTGTATTTGGGCGGAAAGGCTTTTTTATGAAAATCAAACACATGCAGTGGTGAAACACCCGGCACCCAGCCTGGCATGAAGTGTGCGTTAGCCTCGGTAAGGCGAGCACTCTGCCAGGTACGGAACTCGGGCCTGCGGTTTCAAGGAGTCCACCTTGTTAAACAAAGTACTGGTTGTCGATGACGAACAGCTTCTTGCACAAAACCTCAAGGATTACCTTGAGGCGCAGGCACTGGACGTCCGGGTTGCACATGACGGTGCGGCGGCTATCGGCGAAGCCGAGCAGTTTGCACCCGATGTGATGGTGTTCGATTACCGCTTGCCCGATATGGAAGGCTTTGAGGTGCTCGATGCCATCCGCCGGAACAGGAACTGTCATTTTGTGCTGATTACCGGGCACCCGACCGCTGAAGTCTGTGAGCGGGCCCGGCAGGTGGGAGTCAGCCATATCCTGTTCAAACCGTTTCCAATGGCGGAACTGGCCCGTGCAGTCTGTGACCTTCTGGGGATGGAGCGCGAACCCAAAGCAGGCGCGCGCACATCCGAGGGGTTTGTCGAACGACGCCAGAGCAGGACCGAGAGTTTCCCGCTGCAGTTGTACGACGGCAGTTGGGTGCTGGCGGATCGTCGACGCAATCCCTCGACGTCCAAGGCACCAGACGACGAACAATTGCTCACCGGGGAGTAGTGGCGCGACCAGCCGTTGCGGTAACCGCCGTAATTGCTCGCCGCGTCGACAGGGCTCAAAGCCCCCGGCGTTGGAGAGCAAGCCATGGACCGTCTATCCCTTGCCGTCGAACCGGCGCAGTTGGAATCCGTACCGTCGCGCTTTTCCAGTGAGCAATTGGCCCAGGCACGATCACTGGCCGCCAGTTCCGGCGAGCGGATGCTAGAAGCCCTCGGGGTGTTGTGCGAACTGGCCCCCATGCCTTTCATCCAGTGCCTCGGCGCCACCCTGCATTATCCGGTGCTCGACACCGACAACCTGTTCAAGTCCACTCCCGTATTCGACAGGGTCACCCTGGCCCAATGCCTCAAGCGCGAATTCATCCTGCTGCGCCACGACGAGGAGATCATCGGCGTGTTCGCCGACCCGTTCGACACGTCGCGCCTGGCCTGGATCGATGACTGCCTGCACGGTGCGCCCCTGTATCTGGTGCATGCCGACGACCTGAAAGCCTATCTGGCACGTCACGAAGAGAGCTTCCACGCGGTGGAGTCGCTCAACGCCCAGGCCGACGCCAACATCGAAACCGACACCCTGCAAAGCCTGTCCCTGACCAGCATCAGCGAAGACGCCAGCGTCGTCGTCAAACTGGTCAACTCGACCCTGTACGACGCCTTGAAAATGCACGCCAGCGATATCCATTTGGGTACCACCGGCAGCGGCCTGGTGATCAAGTACCGCATCGATGGTGTGCTCAACAACATCAGCAAGATCCAGGGCAGCGAGTTCGCCGAGCAGGTGATTTCCAGGGTCAAGGTCATGGCCGAACTGGACATCGGCGAGAAGCGCGTGCCTCAGGACGGTCGCTTCAAGATCGGCATCAGTGGCCGGCAGATCGACTTCCGGGTCTCGATCATGCCGAGCATCTTCGGTGAAGACGCGGTGCTGCGGGTGCTCGACAAACAGGACCTGGCGGACAAGGTCTGCGGTGTGCAGTTGCAGGCCCTGGGCTTTGAAGACGAAACCTTGCGCCAACTGCGCAGGCTGGCCGCCGAACCCTACGGCATGGTGCTGGTGACCGGCCCCACCGGCAGCGGCAAGACCACCACGCTGTACGCGATGATCACCGAGATCAACCACGGCGTGGACAAGATCATCACCATTGAAGACCCGGTGGAATATCAGTTGCCGGGCGTGCTGCAAATCCCTGTGAATGAAAAGAAAGGCCTGACCTTCGCTCGTGGCTTGCGCTCGATCCTGCGTCATGACCCGGACAAGATCATGGTCGGTGAAATCCGTGACCCCGACACCGCGCAAATCGCCGTGCAATCGGCGCTCACCGGCCACCTGGTGTTCACCACGATCCACGCCAACAACGTGTTCGATGTCATCGGCCGGTTCACCCAGATGGAAATCGATCCCTACAGCCTCGTCTCGGCGCTCAATGCCGTGCTGGCGCAGCGCTTGATCCGCCTGGTTTGCACCAGTTGCAGCGCGCCGTGCACCCCGACCGATGACGAATTGCTCGCTTCGGGTCTCGACCCCCACAACGTCGATCACTTCCACTTCGTTCATGGCAAGGGCTGCGGGCATTGCCGGGGCACCGGTTATCGCGGGCGCACGGCGATCGCCGAGCTGCTGCACCTGGACGACGAGTTGCGGCAGATGATCGTCGAGCGCCAACCGATTTCGAAAATCAAAACCCATGCGTGCAAACGTGGCTTGCGCTTGCTGCGCGAGTCGGCGCTGGAACTGGTTCAGGAAGGGCGCACCACGCTCGAGGAGATCAATCGTGTCACTTTTGTCTCGTGATCGTTTTATCGCCGTGCTCGGCGCCAGTGGGGTCGGCCTCGGCCAGCGCCGTGGCAGCGAAACCCTGTGGCTGGGCAGCGTCGGTTTTATCGACGAAGGCTTCCACGCCTGGGCGGTGGCGCTGGACACCCTCGATCATCTGCTGGCCGATCACACCCACGCTGGTGCCGAGTTGAGCGTGGTGATTTCCGGGCACTTCAGCCGTTTCTGTCTGGTGCCCTGGAGCGAACAGATCAGCAGCCCTGACGAATTGCTCGGGTTTGCCCGGCTTTGCTTTGAAGACCTTTATGGTGTGCCAACGCAACCCTGGAGCCTGGTGCTCTCGCCGGAACCGGCCGGCTACGACCGGGTCGCCAGCGCACTGCCGCAGGATTTGCTGACGCGTCTGCGCACCCTGGTCAGCGCCCGGGGCCTGCGCCTGCGTTCGGTGCAGCCGTACCTGATGACGGCGTTCAACCACTTCGATAAAAGCCTCGATACCGGCGACTTCCTGTTCGTGGTCGCCGAGCCGGTACGCAGCGTATTGCTGCTGGCCCGGGAAGGCCGCTGGGCCTCGGTGCGTTCGGTGGGCACCGGCGACAGCGACGCCGCACTGACCGCGTTGATCGGTCGTGAAAGCCAATTGCAGGCCTCCACCAGCGAGCGGCCACTGAACGTTTACCTGCATGCGCCCGCGCGTATCGATGTGCAACCCGACATTCCCGGCGTGCACTTGCGCACCCTTGAAGAAGACCGGACAACCGTACGCGATGGCTTGTACGTCATGTCCCGGGCGGTGGCCTGACATGCGCGCCCTGATGCTCGACTTTCAGCCGCGCCGCCGCTCGGGCCCCCTGGGCTGGAGCCTGCTGGCCGTGGGCGTGGTGTTGAGCCTGATTTGCGTGCTGGTTCAGCAACACCTCAGTGATCAGACCGCGCAACAACAGGGCCATCTGCAAACCGCCCAGCGTGTCCTCACCGGCGACGATGGCGGCAAGGTCAGCCTGACCCCGGCGCAAATCCGCGAGCAGGCACAAAACCTCGCCGAGATGCGCAAGGTCTCGCAGCAACTGCGCCGGCCGTGGGAGCGCCTGTTCGCCATGCTCGAAGCCATGCCCCGGGGCGACATCGCCTTGCTGACCCTGACCCCCGATGCGCGCAAAGGCCAGGTGCGCATCAGCGCCGAGGCGAAAGACCTCGACGCCATGCTCGACTTCCACCGCAACCTGGAGGCCAGCGACGAGCTGTCCGATGTGTCGCTGCTGAGCCACGAAATCGTGGCCAACGTGCCCGAGCACCCGGTGCAATTCAACCTGTCGGCTACCTGGGAGATTGGCGATGCAAATCCCTAGACTGATCGTCCACGAATACCTGCAAGGCCTGGGCATTCCCGGTCTGGCAGGGATGGCGCTGCTGGCGTTGGCATCGGTCTATGGCCTGGCGGGCTTGATGCCGGACTGGCAGTCGCTGCAACAGCTCAGCCAACAGACCCGCGAAGCCGGTGAATACCTGGCCAGGGTTGAAGACGGCAGCGTCGCCGCGCCGGTGGTGCCTCAACGTCAGCTCGACGACTTCCGCAGCAAGCTGCCTTCGCAGCCGCAAGCCACGGTGGCGATCGACAAGATCTACGCGTTGGCGGCCCAGGAACATATCACCCTGGCACGCGGTGAATATGCCCTGGGCATCGACCCCAAGACCCATCTGGCGCGCTATCAGATTCTGCTGCCGGTACGTGGCAGCTACCCGCAACTGCGGCGCTTCCTGCATGCCTTGCTCGGTCAGTTGCCGGCGGTGGTGGTGGAGGACGTGGAGTTCCAGCGTAAAAAGATCGCCGACACCGACCTGACCGGGCGGATCCGCATGACCCTCTACCTGTCGAGGTCATGATGAATACCAAACGCGTAGCGGGGTGGGTGGGGTTCTTCGGCGTAGCGGCGGGGTTGGCCTGGTTGCCTGATTACTGGATGTCGGCGGACGACGGCGAGGCGGCCGTCACCGTCGTGGCCACGGCGGCCAACAGCAAAACCCGCGGTGCCCTGCCTGCCGCGCCAGCCACCGGCAAAGCCGCTGTGATCAAGGACTTGAGCCCGGCGGGCGACCTGTTCGCCGCCCGCAGCTGGAAGGCTGAACCGACGCTCGCCAGCGTCACCGAACAACCCGTCAACGTGACCCCGGTGGTGACCGTCCCCAGTGCACCGCCAATGCCTTTCCAGTTTATCGGGCGCATGGATGATCGTTCAGACCAGCAAGTGTTTCTGCTGAGCGGAGAAAAAATATACGTCGTACGCAAAGGGGATGTGATCGACGAAACCTGGCGGATCGTGGGCATTTCCGATGTGGAACTGAGCTTCGTCTACCTGCCTTTGCATTTGTCCCAGACCTTGTCTATGGGGAGCACGCCATGAATAGATCCCGTTTGCTGATGAGCTTTTGCTGTGCGTGTGCCGGGCTGGTGGCGTGCAGTTCTGCCCAGGTCGCCAACAAGGAAGCGTCCGAGCTGATCGAGCAGGGACAATACGAGGCCGGCCTGGCGCGTATTGAAGAAGGGCTGCGGGAAAACCCTCGTAATACCGAACTGCACCTGGCCCGCAACTCCGCCCACGCCAAGGCGATTACCGCGCTGCTGACCGAGGCTGACACCGACCGTTCGCACCGGGACTTCGCCGCCGCGCGCGTCAGCTACAACCGGGTGCTGACCATCGAGCCGAACAACCGGCGTGCCCAGGATGCAATGCGCCAGCTCGACTACATGCGCAGCCTCGATGAAAAACTCGAGCTGGCCCGTGGCGACTTGCGTCGCGGCGACATCTACGGGGCCGACCGTCAGGTCAAACAGATCCTCGAACTGGACCCGAAAAATGAAGGCGCCCTGGAACTGCAAAGCAACATCCGTCTGGTCCAGAGCCGCAACGTCATCCAGTACCCACAACTGCGCACACGCCTGGAACGACCCGTGACCCTGGAGTTTCGCGACGCCAACCTGAAAACCATTTTCGAGGTGCTGTCCCAGGTCGCCGGGTTGAACTTCATCTTCGACAAGGACCTGCGCCCGGACATGAAAGCCACGATCTTCGTGCGTGACGTGCGCATCGAAGACGCCGTGGAACTGCTGCTGCAACAGAACCAGTTGCATCAAAAAGTGGTGAACGAAAACACCTTGCTGATTTACCCGGACTCACCGCAAAAGCTCAAGGATTACCAGGAGTTGGTGATGCGCACCTTCTACCTGACCAGCATCGATGCCAACACCGCGCTGAACATGATCAAAACCATGCTCAAGACCCGCGACGTGTTTGTCGATGAGCGCCTCAACACCCTGACCATGCGCGACTCCGAAGACGCGATCCGCATGGCGGAAAAACTCCTGCAATCGCAAGACCAGTCCAACCCCGAAGTGGTGCTGGAAGTGGAGGTGATGGAGGTTGCCACCCAACGGATTCTCGACCTCGGCCTGCAATGGCCGAACACCTTCGGTGTGGTCAACGGCGATGGTTCGCCGGTGCAGATTCTCGATCAATTGAAAGGCATCGACTCCAGCCGGATCACCATCTCGCCTTCGCCGCAAGCCAAGATCAATGCCCAGGACAACGACATCAACACCTTGGCCAGCCCGGTGATTCGTGTCAGCAACCGCGAGCAGGCGCGCATCCACATTGGTCAGCGCGTGCCGATCATCAGCGCCACGTCGGTGCCGTCGACCCAAGGCCCGGTGATCACCGAAAGCGTCACCTACCTGGACGTCGGTCTGAAGCTGGAAGTGCAGCCGACCGTGCACCTGAACAACGAAGTGGCGATCAAGATCGCGCTGGAAGTGAGTAACGCCACGCCACTGGAACCGACCCGCCAGGGCACGATTCCGGTGCAGGTCGATACCCGTAACGCCCAGACCACCCTGCGCCTGCATGACGGCGAAACCCAGATTCTTGCCGGCCTGATGCGCAACGACCATGGCGCCACCGGCAACAAGATCCCGGGGCTTGGCGACATTCCTGGCCTGGGCCGGTTGTTCGGCAGCAACAAGGACAACGTCAGCAAATCGGAGCTGGTGCTGTCGATCACGCCACGGATCGTGCGCAACCTGCCGTACCAGAGCCCGTCGGACATGGAATTCCCGACCGGCACCGAAACCAGCATGCGCATTCAGGCACCGGACCGGCAGGTGGAACCGCCCATTCAGAACGAGCACATCGATCGGCCGGTGGCGGCCTCAACCACTCAAGTGTTTATCGAGAAGCCTTGATCATGAACGCCTCGCAACGCGGTTTTACCCTGATCGAAGTCGTGGTGACGCTGGCCCTGGTCGGCTTGCTGGCCGGCATGGCCGCGCCGCTGACCGAGACCGTGGTGCGCCGGGGCAAAGAGCAGGAACTGCGCACCGCGCTGTACCAGATTCGCGATGCCATCGACGCTTACAAACGCGCATTCGACGCCGGTTACATCGAGAAGTCCCTGAACAGCAGCGGCTATCCGCCGAACCTGAAAGTGTTGGTGGAGGGGGTGCGCGATGTGCGCAGCGCCAAGGGGGCCAAGTTTTATTTTCTGCGGCGCGTGCCCCATGACCCGCTGAAGCCGGTCAAGCGTGACGACGACGGCGGCTGGGGTTTGCGCTCCTATGACAGCACGGCTCAAAACCCGCGTGAGGGCCAAGACGTCTTTGACGTTTACTCCCAGGCGCGGGGCAAAGGGCTTAACGGCATCGCCTACCGGGAGTGGTGAGCTTATGCGTCGGGAAAAGGGGTTTACCCTGCTGGAACTGATGGTGGTCATGGCAATCATCGCAACCCTGATGACCATCGCCTTGCCACGTTATTTCAACAGCCTCGAGGCCTCGAAAGAGACCACGTTGCGCCAGAGCCTGTCGGTGATGCGCGAAGCCCTGGATCACTACTACGGCGACACCGGGCGTTATCCCGATTCCCTTGAACAACTGGTGGAACAACGCTATCTGCGCAACCCGCCGATGGACCCGATTGCCGAACGCAAGGACCTCTGGGTCATGGTCGCACCACCGGATGGCGTACCGGGTGGCGTCGCCGATATCAAAAGTGGGGCCACAGGGAGGGCGCGTGATGGCAGCCTCTATTCCGAGTGGTAAACCTTCGAACGAGGGCGGTTTCACTTACTTGGGCGTGCTGTTCCTGATCATGCTGATGGGCATGGGCCTGGCCACTGCCGGCGAGTTGTGGTCGACCCTCTCGCGCCGTGATCGTGAGCGCCAGTTGCTCTGGGTCGGTACGCAATACGCCCAGGCATTGCGCAGCTACTACCGCAGTTCACCAGGCCTGGCGCAATACCCGAAGGAGCTGGAAGACCTGTTGCAGGACGAGCGTTTTCCCAGCCCAAAACACCATATCCGGCAGCTGTATCCGGACCCGATCGGCGGCGGCGAATGGAGCCTGATGCGCGGTTTCGACGGCCGCATCACCGGCCTCAACAGCGCCTCCACGGACACGCCGCTCAAGCAGGCGGACTTCCCCTCTCAGTGGTCGGATTTTGCCGGTATGGCGAGTTACAAGGACTGGCAGTTCGTGGCCGAGAAAGCCTTTCTCGAGGGCACATCGGGACCTGCCAAGGGCCAGTCACAATCGCCCGAAGCGTTGCAGCCATGAATCGATTCTACGTGGCCGTGATCCTGATGCTGGCGTCTGCTGCCGCCACGGCCGGCGAAGAGGACGAAATGATGGGGTTCATCGTCGATGACACGATCTCGCACATCGGTCACGACTTTTACTACTCGTTCAGTGAACGCCTGCGCGCCACCAGCCCGATGGATTTCAACCTGGTGGTACGCGAACGACCTTCGGCGCGGTGGGGCGCCCTGGTCACTGTGGAATATCAGCAGCGTCTGGTTTACCGGCGTTTTTTGCCGCCGAACACCGTGGAACTCAAGGAAGAGGCCTATGACGCCGCCGACTGGGTCCGCGGGCAGATCGTCCAGCGCAAGCTGGAAGCCTTGTTGCAGGACACAACGGACCTTGAGAGGGACGAACTATGAAAACCACAACGTTCTCGCAGCACCGCCTGTTTTCAAGGGCAGGCATCTGGTTGGTCGGGCTTGGCAGTTGTGGCCTGGTCCAGGCCACCGAACTGGTCTACACGCCCATCAACCCCTCGTTTGGCGGCAACCCGTTGAACGGGACCTGGCTGCTCAACAACGCCCAAGCGCAAAACGATTACGACGATCCTGACTTGAAAAAGCGCACCGCCGCGGCCGGTACTTCGGCGCTGGAGCGGTTTACCAGTCAGTTGCAGTCGCGGTTGCTCGGGCAGTTGCTGGACAACATTTCCGCGGGCAACACCGGGAGCCTGACCACCGACGCTTTTATCGTCAACGTGGTCGACGACTCCGGCCAATTGACCATCGTTGTGACCGACCGAGCGACCGGTGAAGTCTCCGAAATTCAGGTGAGCGGCCTGGCCCCTTGAAGGGATCCGGGTTGATGGGGAGGGAAGGATATGAAAAGAATAATGGTGCTAGGGCTGATGTTGGCGGCGTTACAGGGGTGCAGTCTGCGCGAGCCGATCGGTGCTGAGCAGGACACCGAAACCCCGACGCTGACCCCGAGGGCTTCGACTTACTACGACTTGATCAACATGCCACGACCCAAGGGCCGGTTGATGGCGGTGGTGTACGGTTTCCGCGACCAGACCGGGCAATACAAACCGACTCCGGCCAGTTCGTTTTCGACCAGCGTCACTCAAGGCGCGGCAAGCATGCTGATGGATGCGTTGCAGGCCAGTGGCTGGTTTGTGGTGCTGGAGCGGGAAGGGCTGCAGAACCTGCTGACCGAGCGCAAGATCATCCGCGCCTCGCAGAAAAAACCGAACACGCCGGTGAATATCCAGGGTGAACTGCCGCCGTTGCAAGCGGCGAACATGATGCTAGAGGGCGGGATCATTGCGTACGACACCAATGTGAAAAGCGGCGGGGAAGGGGCGCGTTACCTGGGTATCGATATTTCCCGGGAGTATCGGGTGGATCAGGTCACGGTGAACCTGCGCGCGGTGGACGTGCGCAGTGGGCAGGTGCTGGCCAATGTGATGACCAGCAAGACGATTTACTCCGTGGGCCGTAGTGCCGGGGTGTTCAAGTTTATCGAGTTCAAGAAGTTGCTTGAGGCGGAGGTTGGCTACACCACGAACGAGCCGGCGCAGTTGTGTGTGTTGTCGGCGATCGAGGCGGCGGTGGGGCATCTTCTGGCGCAGGGGATCGAGAGGCGTTTGTGGCAGGTGGCGGGGGATAATTCGCCTGAGAGCGGTGAGACGCTTGACCGGTATCTGACCCAGAACAAGGTGGTGCCTGAAGAAGAGTGACCGAGGCCAGACCCGGAACTCTGTAGGAGCCGGCTTGCCGGCGATGGCGGCCTCATGACCGACCATTTTCTTTCGGGTGTACATATCCATTCCTGCGGTAACGGCCACTTACGGTTTCGCCCTTACGGCGAGTCCCTTTTGTCAAACGCCACAAAAGGAACCAAAAAGTCTCGCCCCAGCGTCCGGCCCCTCGCTTAGGCTCGGCGTTCCCTCGCTCCGGTCCTGCTCCGTGGGCCCGCCGCGATCGGCCATCCATGGCCGTGCGCGGCTAACCCGGCATCCATGCCGGGTTGCCCACTGCGCAGAACCTCCACTCGGCCTCCCGAAGGGGCGGGCAGATCAAAATCAAAAGCTGCAGGCGAGCTAACGCTCGGCCTGATGAGTGGTGGAAAGCGGGTGTGTGCTGGCCTGCTTTTGTAGGAACCGGCTTTCTGCGGGCGGCGTTTCGACGATGGCGTCCTGTCAGCCGGCATGATTTCGCGGATGTAATACGCCCTTTGTAGGAGCCGGCTTGCCGGCGATAGCGTCCTTCCAGCCAACCCTTCACTCACGAATACCCCAACCCCCTGTAGGAGCCGGCTTGCTGGCGATGGGCGCCAACGATAACGCGGGCTGTCTGAATGAACGCGTCGTCCGGACGCTTTTCGCCGGCAAGCCGGCTCCTACAGGGAATCGCGTTTGCTTTTGATTTCTACCACTCATCAGGCCGAGCGTTAGCTCGCCTTCAGTTTTTGATCTGAGCGCCCCCTCGAGAGGCCGAGTGGAGGTTCTGCGCAGTGGGCAACCCGGCATGGATGCCGGGTTAGCCGCCCCCGGCCATGGATGGCCGATGGCGGCGGGCCCACGGAGCAGGACCGGAGCGAGGGCATGCCGAGCATTAGCGAGGCACCGAACGAAAGGGGCAAGAGCGCTTGGTTACTTGGCGCTTTTCCAAGTGACCCGCTGTAAGAGCGGAACCAATAGCAGCCATCACCGCAGAAATGGATATGTACGCCCGAGAGAAAATGGTGGGCTATCAGGCCGCCATCGCCAGTAAGCCGGCTCCTACAAAGAGAGCAGGCGATAAAAAACCGCAGCACTCACAAAGGAAAGGGCCGCGGTTTTTTATACCCCCGCAATTACTGCTGCAACACCGTCGCCTGGTTATCCATACCCACCTGTTGAATGGTCGCCATCTGCGTCACGCCACTCTGATCAACATTGGCAATGTTCCCGATCCCGCTCTGGGTCACATACGCCACGTTCATGCTGTCGGTCTGTTTCAGAGTGATCTTGTTATCGTTGCCCCACTGGCTGGTAGAGGCCAGGTTGCTGGTGCCGGACTGGTCGAACTCGCTACGGTTGTTCATGCCGTTGCTGCTGCCCTCGACCAGGTTGGTGGTGCCGCGCTGGTCGGCGATGAGGACGTTGTCGGTGCCGTTCTGATCGAAGTACAGCTCGTTGTAGTTCTCCGCCTGGCTGACGATGGTTTTGTTGCCCATGCCGGTCTGGCTGGTGGTCATGACGTGGCCGACGCCGTCCTGGGTGAAGTTGGCAATGTTTTCCTTGCCGTTCTGAGTGATGGTTGCGCTCTGGTTGCTGCCGAACTGGCCACCTTTTTGCGGGCCTTTCCAGTTGCTGGCGTAGACCTTGTTGTCGCTACCCACCGAAGTCGCGGTGAGCGAATGGCCTTCGCCGGACTGATAGGTGAAGTGCACGTTGCCCGTACCCGTCTGGTACAGCGCCAGGGTCGAGCCGGTGGACTCGAACTGGTCGGCGTAGATCGCGTTGAGGTTGCCGACCTGGAAGACCTGGGCGGTGTTGTTTTCGCCGAAGCTCTGGTCGACCACGGTTTCGTTGGTCTCGCCCATCTGGTCGACGGTGGCCGTGCTGCCCGCTTGCCCGTCTTGCCAGATCTCGGTGCCGTTGCCGTCGCCGTTCTGGTTGATGGTCAGGTTGCCGCCGTCGCCGTTGCGCTGGTCGCCGTAGGCATAGTTGTTGGCGCCGGTCTGGTTGATGTCGATCTGGCCGCCCATGTGGTTGATCTGTTCGGCGGTGGCGTAGTTGGTGGTGCCGTACTGGATGATCACCGCCATGTTGCCGATGCCGGGCTGGATCTGTTCGATGTTGGCTTCATTGCTGTCGCCGTACTGGAAGGTTTGACCGGAAGTGCCCTCCTGGCTGTCCTGATAGACGAACGAAAAGTTACCGCTGCCTTCCTGCTGTTGCAGCACTTCGCCGCCGCCCGCACCGATCGATTGACTGGCATGGCTGGTGTTGAAGCTGCCGGTCTGTTTCTGGGTGATGGTGCTGTTGTCTTCATACAATTGCTCGGCGTAACCGGCGTTGTATTCACCGACCTGGTTCTGGTCGATGGTGCTGGTGGCCGAGTCCTGCACGGCGGCCGCATCGTTGCCCTCGCCGAGTTGCTGCTGGGTGGCGGTGCTGTAGGGGGCCTTGGTCTGTTTCACATTGGCGATGTTGGCGGTGCCGACCTGGTCCTGGGTGGAAATGCTGTCGTTGGCCAACGCCTGGGCACTGGCAATGACCAGGATCGCGGCGGTGAGGGGCGTCAGTTTGAACATGATGAAACCTCCATGTGGTGCAGTGCTTTAGCGGTATTGTTTGACTGAAACGCTCATGCCGTTTCCCGATTGGGTCACGGCGCTGGAAAGTCCCGTGCCGGCCTGGTCGATGCTGGCGTCGTTGTTATTGCCGTTCTGGGCTATCTGCGCGCGGTTCTGGCTGCCGGTCTGGGTGATCGAGGCCGAGTTGCCGGAACCTTGCTGAGTGATCATTGCCATCAGGTCGCTGCCTTGTTGCAGGATGTAGGCTTCCTGATTGCTCCCTGACTGGACGATGGTGCCGAGCAGCGACTGGCCGTTCTGTTGCAGCAGCGCCACGTTGGCCTGGCCGTTCTGGTCGATCAGCGCGTGCTGGCCAATCGGCGGTGGCAACTCGCCGAGGTCGGTGCCGGGGCCCAGGTCATCGTTCTCCATCAGATCGTCGGCGCGCACGCCCGCGCTGCTGCAAAGCAGAAGCAGGCAGAGCAGGGCGGCGGTCGACGTTTTCATGAGACTGTCCTTTCGCAAGAGGCCAGCCCCATCGGCCACGTGACCGATGGGGCCAAGGCTCAGTTGGAGATCACCGTCACGGTGCGCACGGTGCCCTGGGACGAGGTGATGGTGGCCGTCGGGTTCGCCGATGGAATCACCGTGGTGGTGTTGTTCACCGTCAGCCGCCAGCGACCGGTCACCGCCACCGTGGCGGTGCCCAGGGTTGCCAACCCGGTTGGGGTGCTCACCCGGATGGTGACGACGTTGCCGGTGGTCACCGATGAGGTGCCCGCGAAGTCCCAGGTGAAGCGGTTGTTGGAGCGTGCCGACACCGTTGCCGTGGTCACCGTGAAGGTTTCTGCCGGTGGCCGTGGCGAGACTTGCACGGTGACCGTCGCCGGTGCCGTCGACTGGGCGCCGAAGCTGTCCCGGGCGAAGTAGGTGAAGGTCGTGGTGAACGCCGTGGTGAAGTTGGCCGGTGGGGTGTATGTGATCACCGTACCGTTGCTGCTGACACTGCCGCGACCGTTCGGTGGTTGCGTGAAGCTGGCGACCGCCAGCGGCACGTTGCCTTCCGGATCGGTGTCGTTGGCCAGCACACTGATCGGTATCGCCACGCCAAGGGTTGCGACGCTGTCGGCGACGGCCACCGGTGGCCGGTTAGGCGCCACGGTGATGGTCACGGTCGCCGGAGTGGCCGAGGCCAGGCCTTTGATGTCTTGAGCCTTGTAGGTGAAGGTCGTGGTCAGCGGCACAGTGACGACGGCGGGCGGTGTGTAGACCACGGCGGTCGTGCCGCTCATCGTCACGCTGCCTTGCCCGGCGGCCGGTGAGGTCAGCGCGACGATGCTCAATGGCGTGTTGCCGTCCGGGTCGCTGTCGTTGGCCAGCAGGTTGAGGGTGATCGGCACCCCGAAGCTGGTGCTGCCGGTGTCGGCAACGGCCAGCGGCGCCTGGTTTTCACCGCTGTTCGGTTGTGTGCCGATCACCACCACAGGTTCGGTGTCGTTGCCGCCGGCTGCGGATTTGATCGTGACAGTGGCCGGTGGCTGCGACAGATCGGCAACGGTCAGGCGTTGCAAGGTGCCGGTTTTCGTCAGCCGTCCGAAGCCCTGGGCGACCATGTCCGGCACCACGACTTCGTCTGACGAGGTGGCTTCGATCAGCAGGCTGTGATTACTCCAGTTGTAGCGTGCGGTCTGGATTTTCACGATGTCGGTGACTTTGCTCGACACCGCCGTTGGCCGGTTGGTGCCACTCGGGTCGGTCGCGGTGACCACCACCACCGGAGGAATCGTGCTGCCTGTCAGACGATGGCCGAAGAACTGGCCGGTGTTGTTGCCGAGCATGGTGACCAGGCAGGGCGATTGCGGTGGTCCGGGAACCAGAGGCACGGTTTCACGGAAGCACAGGCTCGAACTGATGGCCGATTTGCCGAAGACTTCGACCCGGGTACTGCTCGTGCCCGGACCTGTCGGGAGGCGACGGTAAGTGGCGCGGCCGATTTCCACAGGGGTTTGCGCACGGCTGTCGAGGACTTTGCCGGACACGGTAAAGAGGTTGGTCTGAATGGTCCCGGCCGGACCCTGGACACGCAGGAAGTTATTGTTGAACGGGCTGCCGGTGACCGCTTCGCTGAGGTTCGGATCACCCACGAATGTCTCGATGGCGCCGGTGTCCGGATTCACTTCGGTGTACGGCCCATTGACGCTGCGCAGAAATGGCCCGACCTCCCCGTTGAGTGCCCCGGCGAAGTTGCCCGGTGCACCGATGCCGATGTCGCGGGTGATGTTGATCGCCCGGCGGCCCGGTGTGGTGACGTTGACTGTTTCCACGCCGTACGGGTGAGTGATGGTGTAGGTGCCCGCGACAGGAATGTTCACCCGCAGGCGAATCCGCGCGAAGCTGGCCTGATCGCCGTCGACAGGGTTTTCCGCAGTGAATGCCGCTTCGACCCCGGCCACGTAGGCATCCACGCCATAACCTCCAACATCATTGATGCTGGTCTCGGCGAGGAACCAGAACGCTTCCGGTGGCCAGTTATCCGGGAACACCATCGGCAGGGTGTCGTCGAAGATGCCGGGCTCCGGATTCAGGATGCACATATAGGCGGGGGCGCCAGGAGCACCCGGAGCCCGCGTGCTGGTAGCCCGTGACTGGCACAGTTCCAGCGACAGCAAGTTGCTGTCCTGATACCACATGGGAAATTTCCCCGTGGCGAAAGTGTAGGGGCCGGTATCGACGGCAGTGAGTTGCGCAAACGCACTGCCGGACAGCGAAAGAGTCAGCCCGAGCGCCTTGAGCGCGAAGCGTGGCCACTTGTTCATGATGCCTCCTGATGCGGATCTGGGCATGAGAGCGTTCATTGCACGATGACCACTTCTTCGGTATCGCTGCCGCCATTGGATGACGTCACCTGAACCTTGGCCGGTGGAATCGGCGAGATGCCGGTCGACAGGGATTTCTCTGCGCCGCTGCCACTGAGGGCGCCGATGGCGACACCCGTGCCGGAGGTGGCGGTAAGAATCGGTGGCGATGTTTCATCGCTGGTCGAGGCCACTACCGTGATTTGCCCGCTGCTCAGGCTGTACTCGGCCCGTGAAATCACCACCAGGTCGGTCAGCGGCATGGACAAGGAGGTTGGCGTGCTGGTCGGGATGGCCAGATGGTTGTCGGCCGTCACCAGCAAGCTGCTCGGCAACGTCGGGTTGGTGGCTGACTGGGCGTACCAGTGGCCGGTGGTGTTGGCCTCGCTCAGTTTCAACACCGGGGTGTTGCTGTCCAGGGTCACGGTGGCCGGTGGTGGCGGGGCCATGACGAAAACATCCTGGTGGGCCACCGGGGCGCTGGCGCCGGCTGTGCGCGAATAGGTGCTGCGTTCGGCAATGATCGGAGTGGGGCGAGCGAGCGTCGATAACTTGCCGGAAATGGCCATCACCGTCGTGCGCAAGTCCAGTCCGTTAGGCCCTTCAATGCGGATGTAGTTGGTATTGAAAGGGCTGCCGGTGAAAGCCTCTTCCAGGTTCGGATCGCCCACGAACGTGTCGGCGGAGCCGGTAACCGGGTTGGGCTCGATGTAAGGGCCGTTGAGGCTGCGCAGGAAAGGGCCGATGTCCGCTTTGAGCGCACCGTCGTAGGTTTTCGGCGAGCCGATGCCGATGTCCCGGGTCATGTTGATCGCGCGGCGCCCGGGGGTATCGACGTTGAAGACATCGACGCCGTAAGGGTGGGTGATGACATAGGTGCCGGCAGTGGGCACGTCGACCCGAATACGGATACGGCCAAAACTGACCTGGTCGCCTTCCAGCGGATCGCCACCACTGAACGCGGCTTCAACGGCGCTGACATAGGTCAGGTCGATGCCCCGTGCGGCATCGACGATGGATCCGTCGCCGGTGAACCAGAACGCTTCGTCGGGGAAGTTGGTCGGGAAAACGATGGGTTGAGTGTCATCGAAAATGCCGGGGTTCGGATTCAAAAGGCACATGTAGGCTGGTGCGCCGGGCGCAACCGGAACCCTGGAGCTGACGGCCTTGGACAGGCACAAGTCGAGGGTTCGACCGTGGGTGTCCTGATACCAGGAAGCGAAGTTACCGTTGGCGGGAACATAGGGGCCGGGGTCGACAGCAAACAGCGCAGCCTGGGCGACGCCTTGGGCCAGAGCGGACACGACCAGGGCGATCGTGGTTTTGGACAGTAAAGGGTGCATGAGTATTCCCTCTATCAGAGACCTGCCCCTTGGGGGGGTGGGTCAGTTGACGGGGGAGTCGGCAACTTCCGTACCAATCGTTGGAAACGGCCGGCAAAGGCCCGGCATTACAGCGTTTCGCTATTAAGCGTTGCCTGGATGCCGGACGAACCAACGGGCGACTGTCCCCAGCATTGGGGGGCGATGGGGATACCGGGGAG
>NZ_JAHBDB010000056.1:0-32045 GCF_019956105.1 Pseudomonas sp. BF-RE-25 | reverse complement strand
AGCTCCTACAGGACCGCGGCGTTCAGGAGTTAACGATCGCTCCCAAAGTACGCACAACCCTGTAGGAGCCGGCTTGCCGGCGATGAGTCCCTCGAAAACCGCATTGCAATCCCAGACCGCAATCGCCAGCAAGCCGGCTCCTACAAGACCGCGGCGTGCAGGTAGTAACGATCGCTCCCAAAGCACGCACAACCCTGTAGGAGCCGGCTTGCTGGCGATGCGTCCCTCGAAAACCGCATTGCAACTTCAGACCGCAATCGCCGGCAAGCCAGCTCCCACAGGACCGCGGCGTGCAGGTAATAACGATCGCTCCCAAAGCACGCACAACCCTGTAGGAGCCGGCAAGCCAGCTCCTACAGGATCGGGGCGCTCAAGTAGTGCGTTGAACCGGTTGAATGGGCGGGTAGAGGAGGCGATAGTGCGCACCTGAAATCATCTGGTTTGTAGAAACACTCAAGGAACAGGGAATGACATTGAAGTCTGGATGGATGAGTTGTGTGGCGCTGTGCGGTCTGGTGATGACAACGCAGGCGTTCGCTGATTGCGAGAAGCCGTTCCTGGCAGGCGATTTCGGCTATTCGGTGTGCAAAGACTGGCCGGCTTATCCGGGGCTGACGATTACGGCCTTGTCGCAGTTCGAGTCAGGATATTCGGCAAGCGATTACGGCCCTCAAGGTCGATACGATATCAACCTTGCCGTTGTATCGGCTGGCGCTTCGAAACCGCTGGCGACGTATCAACAGTCTGCGGCTTTTGAGTCGGATGCCATCGCCTTTGAGGACCTGCAACTCGATACCGCACGTTACAAGCTTACGCCGGACCTGAGAGCGTTTGGCGTGCGCGCCACGTTCAATGGCTCGTCACGGGTCAATCCCGTGAGTGAAAAGTTGCTCTCGCTCTATGTGAAAGAGGGCGACCGGTTGCGTCCGGTCCTGGATAAGCTCATCACCTATGAGTACGGCGGTGAATGGGATGGCAATTGCGCCGGAGAGCTTTATCAACACACCCGTACACTCGAAATCGGCAAAACCAGCTCGCAGGGCTACGCGGATCTGATCGTCAAAACAGTGACCACCCGCGAAGTCGGCAAGGGCGAGGGGGAGGCTTGTGTAGCCAAAACCATAACAGACAAACCGGTGCTGACGACGCTTCGATACGACGGTAAAAGCTACGTCCTGCCTCAAGGCTTCAAAGGTCTATAACGCCGATCAGAGGTCAATCACCCATGCTAACCGGCCTCAGCCACCTGACCCTCGCCGTCACCGACCTGAACCGCAGCGTGGCGTTCTATCGCGACATCCTGCAGCTTCAGCTCGAAGCCACATGGGACTCCGGCGCCTATCTTTCGCTACCCGGCCTGTGGCTGTGCCTTTCCCTCGATCCGCAACGCAACACCGAGCCCGCCACCGACTACACCCATTACGCCTTCAGCATCAGCGCATCCGGCTTCCTGCCATTCGTCGAACGTCTTCGAGCCGCCAACGTCCGCGAATGGCGCGAAAACCGCAGCGAAGGCGCGTCGTTCTACTTCCTCGACCCCGACGGCCACAAGCTCGAAGCCCATGTCGGCGACCTGGCGTCGCGATTGGCCGCCTGTCGTCAGCGGCCGTACGCAGGAATGAAGTTCTTCGACGATCAGTCAGTCGATTCCCCGGGACCTGATATAGACTTGCGCCCATTCACCGGATAGTACAAAAGGATTTCCCGATGACCCCATCGCTGCTAATGGCCGTTCTCGCCTCGGGCTTTATTTACGGCATCACGCCCGGGCCCGGCGTTTTGGCGGTGTTCGGTATTGGTGCAGCGCGTGGACGAAGGGCAGGGGCAGGCTTTTTGTGCGGGCATTTGCTCGGGGACGTGGTTTGGTGCAGCACCGCGCTGATCGCAATTGTCGGTGCGCGGGAAATCGGCAGCACCGCGTTTGACGTGTTGGGCGTGCTCAGCGGGCTCTATCTGTTCTGGCTCGGTTTGCGCGCAGTGCGGGCCAAACGCAGCAGCGCCGAAGTGCCGCAAGGCCCGGCGCGGCAGCCGTTCTGGCACGGCATTCTGTTCGGTCTGACCAATCCCAAAGCCTATCCGGTGGCGGTGGCGACTTTTACGGCGTTGCTGTCCAGCCGAGCGGAACTGCTGCATTGGTCGATGTTGCCCTGGCTGATCGTTCTGAGCTTCGTTGGCGGTTTGATCGCCTACGCTATCCTCATTGGCATCGTCGGTGCACGGCAGGTGCGCAGCCTGTATCAACGGCATGAACTGGCGATCACCCGGTTGTGCGGGGTGATGTTTATCGGTTTCGCCATCAACGCCCTGGTGCATGCCTTGCCGGGGCTGATGCCGAACAAGGCTTGAAACTGATCGCAGGGACGCGTCAGCGGCATCATCACTGGTCAGGGATGGTTCTTTATTGCTGCATTGTTCGGACATGCTCTCTGCACCATGGCAACCAGAAATTCCGCGCCGTCGGCGAGTTACATCGATCTACTGCTGGACGCCGTTTGCGCGGTCGATAAACAGGGTCGCTTTGTTTTTGTCAGCGCGGCCTGCGAGCGCATTTTCGGCTACACGCCTGACGAGTTGGTCGGCCAGCCGATGATCGAACTGGTGCATCCCGCCGACCGCCAGCGCACCCTCGACGCCGCGCGCGAGATCATGGGCGGCGACCCCAAACTCAACTTCGAAAACCGCTACGTGCGCAAGGATGGCCGGGTTGTGCATATCCTGTGGTCCGCACGCTGGTCGGAAGTCGATCAACTGCGCATCGCCGTGGCCCGTGACATCACCGAACGCAAGCAGGCCGAGTCCCGACAAGCGGCGCTGTACGCGATTTCCGAAGCGGCCCACGCGGCGGAGGATTTGCTGGCGTTGTTCAAACGCATCCACCTGATCATCGGTGAATGGCTGCCGGCGCTGAACTTCTCCGTGGCGCTGTATGACGAGCATTGCGCGCAGCTCAATTTCCCTTACCACGTCGACGACAACGAGCAGCAACCCGAACAGCCTGGAACGGTGACCGGACGCTTGTGTGCCGAAGTGATCCGCAGCGGTCAACCGATCCTGCTGACCCCGAATCAGGAAAACACCCCCGCCGGATTCGAGGCGCTGGTCACGGGCCAGCATTCGCCGTGCTGGCTGGGCGTGCCGTTGAACTCTCAGAAAGGCACCATCGGCGCGCTGATCGTCAAAAGTGTGGCGGGCGGCGAGCGCTACACCGAGCAAGACAAGGAACTGTTGCAGTACGTGTGTGCCCAGGTCGCCACCGCCATCGAGCGCAAGCAGTTGCATGCCCGGCTGCAGCGCATGGCCCAATACGATCAACTGACCCAACTGCCCAATCGCGAGTTGCTCCGGGACCGGCTGAAAGCCTCACTGGCACTGGCCAAGTCGGAAAGCGGGCGCATGGCGCTGTTGTACGTCGACCTTGACCGCTTCAAGGAAGTCAACGACACCCACGGCCATGCAGTCGGCGACATGCTGCTGCAAGCGGTCGCCAATCGCCTGAAAGGCTGCGTGCGGGAAACCGACACCGTGGCGCGTATCGGCGGCGATGAGTTCGTGGTGCTGCTGCACAGCATCCAGGCCTCGGAAGATGCCGACAGCGTGGCGGGCAAAATCCGTCATATCCTGGCGCAACCGCTGCGGCTGGATGGGCACAGCCTGAACATTCAATTGAGCATCGGCGTCGCGCATTTCCCCGAGCATGGCACAGAAGAAAAGCAATTGTTCCGCCATGCCGACGAGGCGATGTACACAGCCAAACGCCAGCATCACCTGCGGCTCGGGGCCTGAAAACCACGGCACCGTTCGTCGCGTCGATCCCGTTTTTTTTTAAACCTTTGCGGTGATGGAAATTCAGATCCTATGCGGGCTCCTGCTCGCTGCGATCATCACCAAGAGGTAGAGAATCATGCCTAACTCAAGAAACTCGAACTCGGGAAGTTTCGCCAACGATCGAACGAAGGCGTCTGAAGCCGGTCGCAAAGGTGGGAAAACGACCACCACGACTGTCGATAAAGAACCTTTGAAACCCGACATGGGCCGCAAAGGTGGCCAGAAATCCAAGTAGTGGTGAAAGTGGTTTTGATTGAGAGGCGGGAGCGAAAGCTCCCGTTTGAATTTATAGAGAGGAGGGCGCGACCATGAGCCAGATGGCCACCCGATTATGCAGCACCGGATTTGCCACGTTACTGGGCCTGTGTGCCAGCAGTGCCTTTGCCCAGTCCCCCGCCGAATTCATCAACGATGCCTCGGCCAAAGGCATGGCCGACATCGAAGCCAGTCGCCTGGCGCACCAGAAGTCCGAATCCAAAGAGATCAAGGACTTCACCATCATCGTCATCAACGACCGCACCACCGCGAACCAGCACCTGGCAAAAATCGCCAGGCAACTGGATCTGCCGGTGGCGCCACGGGAAGAGGTGGTCGACAAGGCCAAAGCCTTGATGCCGCAAGTGCAGGAGGGCGATTCTTTTGATCAGGCATACGCCGCCAGCCAGGTGAAAACCACGCAGGAAGCCATCGAACAACTGGAGCAGGAGGCGCAGAGCACGGACGTACCGGAAATCAAAGCCTTCGCTGAAGAAACCCTGCCCAAACTGCAGAACCACCTGCAAATGGCCAGGGCGCTGCAAGCAGATTGCTGACGCGCACTCTGTATCTGTAGGAGCCGGCTTGCCGGCGATCCAACCGCCGCGGTGTGCCAGGCACACCGCTTTCGCGACTGAGTTGCCCCGCGCACTCAACAGTTGTTCAAATCCTGTTTGTGCTTGCCCTTGGTCACCAATCCCTGCACCTCGTTTGCGCTCATGAAGCGATAGCCTCGACGCAGCTTCTGCGAGTTTTTTGCGAACTTCATTGCCGTGTTCCTTGTAGGAATGCGCTTGAATTTGTGACAGCGCGGGCGGGATGAAAATTCTGATTACCTGTTCGGATTCCATGAGGGCGGAGGAGGTTGTTCGCTATTCCTGGGCGGAATCTTTCTTTGTGCCGGTTTGTGTCTAGTATCAATGGCAGTCAATTTGCCAGCATGCAAACACACGGATCGAAACCAGGAAGGGGTTACGCATGGAATTTTTCGAAAAGTTAGCAAGTTTAGCCGCCAAAGTCCGCTTACAGAGTGCTGCAATTCAGACGGAGGAGGCGACGAAGAACGCTTTTGTCATGCCCTTTATCAGTACGGTGCTCGGCTACGATGTCTTCGATCCGACCGAGGTGACTCCTGAATTCGTCTGCGATATTGGAACGAAGAAGGGAGAAAAAATTGACTACGCAATCATGAAGGCTGGCGAGGTGCAGATCCTGATCGAGTGCAAGAAAATAGGTGAGCCGCTACACATCAATCATGCCTCCCAGCTGTTTCGTTACTTCCATGTCACCAGCGCTCGTATATCTATCCTCACCAACGGACAGGTCTACAAGTTTTTCACTGACCTGGACGCGCCCAACAAAATGGACGAGAAGCCATTTCTCGAACTCGACCTTCTGGACATCGATGAGTATTCCGTCCCCGAATTGATAAAGCTCACCAAATCAGCGTTCGATGTGGATTCGATCATCAGCGCTGCCGGTGAGTTGAAGTACGTCAGCCAAATCAAAAAAGTCATCGCCTCTCAGGTCAGCAAGCCAGACGACGATTTTGTGAAAGTGTTCGCTTCGCGAGTCTACGACGGGTTGATTACTCAAAAAGTCCGTGAGCAGTTCCATGAGCTGACGAGAAAGGCTGTGGTGCAATTTCTCAATGACCAGATCAATGACCGGCTCAAGTCGGCTATGAGCGGAGCCATTCAGCCCACGCTTGCTTCTTTACCGGTTACTTCCGGTGATGCTGAGCAACCGGATCTACGAGACGAGTCAGAAGACAAGGTCCTGACAACTTTGGAGGAACTGGAGGGTTATCACATCGTCCGCGCCGTGGTCCGCTCAGTCGTGGATGCCAAGCGGATTGTTCAGCGCGATACCCAGAGTTACTTCGGCATCCTGCTGGACGACAACAACCGCAAACCGATCTGCCGTTTGCACTTCAATCGCTCACAGAAATACATCGGCATATTTGACGAAGAGAAGAATGAAACCCGGCATGCAATCAACTCTGTTGATGACATCTACGAGTACTCGGATCATTTGAAGAAGACGGTTGGGTATTACGATTAGCCAGCTGATTGCAAAAAAAAACCGGCCCTTAAGGTCGGTTTTTTTGATATTTCTTCAGTCCGAGAGTTTCACTTCAACCGCCCAACTGAAGTACCCCAACGCCTCGCAGTTTTTATCAACCAGCATGAAATGCAGCTCACACGCCTCAACTCCGGTGGCGAGTCGGGTGCATGCCCAATAATGATCATCGGCTTGGTGAGTACCCGGTTCAGTCGGGTTTTCAGTGTCGGGTGCCGGCACTGTGAGGTCGCCCCGTACCACCAGTTCCGGGGCCGACAATACGCCGGCATCACCCACAGACATCTCGTAAAACACCACGCTGTGCTCAGCGAGCAAGCTGACGGTTCTTCCGCGGATATGGAAAGTCGCATCGCTGCCAGCGGTCAACGTGATCAGGCTGTCATTTGTTGTACTTTGTGGTTCTGGCGATCCGTTGATGCTGAAGACGAATCCATCGGAAATGGGTGTCGGATTGTCCGCCTCAAGACTCGGGTTCGGGTAGCGTAAAAGCAGTGATTCGGCGTCGACAATCAGCAACACATTGTTGGCAGTCGCGACGCTTGAGGAAGGAGATTTGATCGGTTCGGAAGTCATCATGGATTCCTTTCATGATGGTGACACTTGACGGTAGCCGCTTCGGTTTATGCAAGGCATTCCGTTCCTGTCGAGGCGGCAACGCAGTCAGCAAAAGCCCCTCGTTTCCAAGGGGCCTGACGCTCGTCAGTTGCGGATGGTAATGAATGGGTCCCACGAACAGCAGCCGACAATCTTGCACTCGCGATCCACGATCAGGAAGTGGAAGTGATACGTCACGCTGCCGCTGGACAGGGTTTCCGAAGACCAGTAATGGTTATCGACTTTCTGGCAGCTGGGCACTGATGGATTGCTGGTGTTGGGCACGGCTACGCAGGCGACAGCCTTGCGTGGCGTGGGTGTGGAGATCAAGTCGAGGCCGATATTGCCGACGAACTTGTAGAAAATCACTGCGGTCTCGAAGCTCTGCGACAGGCTGGTTTCACGCCAGCGAATCAGGTCGCCCACCTGGGCTTTCAAGTTGAGTTCGCCACCGGCCTGGCCGCTCACCACGTTGTTCTGGTTGGTCACCATGTACACGTGATTGACGTCGATCAGCGTCGGCGCGGCAGGGTTTTTGCTGATGTTCGGGTAGTTTTTCAGAATGGTTTCGGTGTCGATGGAAACCAGTACATCCGTGACTCGAGACATAGTGAAACTCCTTGTTCATAGTGAATGCCTGGCATCTTTCCAGGCTCAACAACGCTTGCTTGCCTTGCGGTCGTTGCGCAAACACTACGGACGGAACCCACCTGTCACGGGCATGAGCTGGCCTTGCTCCTTGAGTACAAACCAACGGGTTCGGGTTCCTTCCGACGGGCCGCGATTGGACTATAGAAGTGAAATTCAGGCTGTCAAAACTGCTTTGGCGATGGCTCGACGAACGGTCGATCTGGTTATGAATTCTGATCATTTGGCGATAAGAAACGACCTGCATAGCCTTAGAACATCCAAAAGTCGGATAGGGAGGGATGCGTGGGGCGTTGTATCGTAGCGAACCGGTTGTAGGCCCAGGTCCGGACAACGATTCGACAGGAGAACGCAATGAGTTGGTCCGCCAAGCAATACGTCGCTTTTGAAGATGAACGCACGCGCCCGGCCCGGGATCTGCTCGCGGCGATCCCGCCCGTTGAAGCACGCTCGGCCATCGACATCGGTTGCGGCCCCGGCAACTCGACCGAGCTGCTGGTGGAACGCTTCACCAGCGCTACGGTGCGTGGCGTCGACAGTTCGACCGACATGATCGAAGCCGCCCGCAAGCGCTTGCCGCAGGTGCAGTTCGACACCGTGGATATCGGCACCTGGAACGAGAGCGGCCCGTTCGACGTGATCTTTGCCAACGCGGTGTTGCAGTGGTTGCCCGATCACGCGAATTTGCTGCCGGCTCTGGTGAGCAAGCTTTCTCCCGCTGGCAGCCTGGCGATTCAGATGCCGGACAACCTCAACGAACCGTCCCATCGCCTGATGCGCGAAGTCGCTGCCGATGGCCCGTGGGCCAGCAAATTGGCTGACGCCGCCGGGCAGCGCACGGAAATGGCCAGTGTCAGCGACTATTACTCGATGCTGCGACCGCACTGCGCGCGCGTCGATGTGTGGCGCACCACCTACCATCATCCGCTGGCGGGCGGCGCGTCGGGCGTGGTCGAGTGGTTCAAGGGCAGCGGCTTGCGACCGTTTCTCGAACCGCTGGATGACGCGGAAAAGGCGCACTACCTCAAGCAATATCACGCCGCTATCGAGCAGGCGTACCCGACGCTGAGCGATGGTTCGGTGCTGCTGCCATTCCCGCGATTGTTCATCGTCGCCACCCGCTAAATGCGGAAAAGGGACGGATACCGCCGAACGTCATCTGTCCCTTCGCTTGGTGCTCAAGTAATCGAAAAGAAACGACGCAAAGCCGAATAACCCGATCATTGAAATGATCATGAGCCCCAACTCTGAATTGTCCATGCTGATCTCTGCGTGAAAGGTGAGAGGGCAGGGTAGGTGGTTTTTGGGCGGGTTTGAGGGGGCGCTACGGCTTCTTTACTGGCTGGTGGGGATCTATACGGAAACTATACGTGGGGTGCCGAAGTGCTCAGCGTTGAACGTTGGATATGGAGATCTCTACTTCTTCCCAGACACATTCAGCGTACTTCGGATTGGCTGTGTGCAGCGTGATTTTGCTGGCAGGTGGAATCGGTAAACCGTTTTCAGCCAGTATTTCGAAATGACCCTGAATGGCTTCGCGCGCCATAGCCACTGCATCGTCCAGATCTTCGCCGGCGGAAAAACAACCCGGGACATCCGGGATATCCACGCCCCACGCGTGTTTGCCATCGCCAATTGAAATCGCTATCGGATAAAGCATGTTCACTGTTCTCCTGCTGATCCGGTTACTGACGCTGAAAACGCAAAGGGCGCCCCGAAAGGCGCCGCTGTTTAGCGTCAGGACGGTTCCGCATCCATACGTCGTGCGATGACATCCATCACATCGCAGCCATCGCGCAGCGGAATGGCGCAGAGCAATGCGAAGTCACTGAGAATCACCGAGTCAGTGGATATTTCACCACGCATCGCGAGGTTTTCCAGGACCTGCGTTACCGCGCCGATTCTGTAGCGGGCGGAGCTGAGAAGGGAATGCAGCGGTTGGGTGGTGTTGACGTAGAAGGTGGGGAGGTCGTCGGCGTTGCTGGTTAAAGCCATATATTCGTTCATGAGTGATTACCTTGAAGTGAAGTTATGTCTTCCACCACTCGTTGTCGCCAAACAATGGGTGGCAGCTGTACGCGGGTTGGCGAACCGGACAAGGCACAAACCGGCAGACCCGAAGGTCTCCCACGCACAGCCACCAAAAAGCAGGTAGCCGCGTGCGTTCAGAAAAGCTCCGAGCGGGCTCGGAGGTTTCTGTACCTTGCTATCGAGTCGCCAAACCCGATACGCCATTTGGGCGCGTTCGGACTATAGGTCTCATGACAAAGGCACAGCAATGGACAAGTCTACGGACAATTCCCAGTGTCGTGTAGGACCTTGCCTATTCAGCTATTGGCCACTTTTTGGCCACCAGTATTCGTGTACTTGACCCCTGGTTTTTCAGGTGTTGATTGGCCGTTCAGGATGAAGTGTCAGTGTCCCAACAAGTCCCGCCCATAAAAAACCTTTACTGGCCCGAGAAAAACGCTAACAAAGCATCGACTTTATGTGAAAACGTTAATTTATTCCTATGCCCCACCCGACACCTTATCGTCGCGACGCGTTGATGAAGCAGGGGGCAGACGCCACTCTTTTCGTCCGCCCCTTCCGCGCATTTGAGGACCGAAAATCCCTTTGTCGCTAATCAATCAACTGATCAACCAAAACCGCGTTGCTGTAGATCAGGCAGCCATCACTCGCTCGATGTCCCACCAGATGAAACTGACCGCGCTCGTTGTGGATATAGACGCGCATCTGGCAGTCGGACAAAGGCCCGTACCCCCCTGGCAGGATCAACTCCAGTGTGCTCATGTCGACGTCAACCATGGCTTCCTTTTCATGGGTCTCCTGCAAGCGTTCTTCAGCCTGCTCCAGGCCCCGATGGAGGGGGCCATCGACGTAAAAATGGATTTCACCTATGGGGGTCGATTTTTGCGCGCCGTTGAATTTGCACCAGCCTTCGATCGTCAAGGCACTCATGACGAAATCTCCGTTGTGGACGGCTGGACGTTGTAGCTCTTAGCCGTCATGGGTCTGACCGCTATACCCGACAAGGACCGTCTTCAGTGGCATTTTCAGCCGATCCCTGCCTGCGTAACACAGATACTAATTATAGCTGGCCACCGCGTTTCGCTTACTCGATGTCTGTGCGCGCCTTATTAGTCTGAAGGGGTGTTACTGAATAGAGACAGTTAGATATAGCGAATGGGTTTTAAGTAATCCGCTTGATGCCGAGGTTGGAATATCCAGGTGCGCGGGCCTTGTAGCAACAGCGTCTGTAGCGCCCATGAACTATACTTCCAGCGAACTTTGCCACGACGAAAGGTGGTATTGGGTCAGCCTGTTTTGGCGTCGGATGAGTCGTGATTAGACGCTGCTGTTCTGTGGGGATGCTTATGCATGCCAATGAGTGACAGGAATAGGAAGAAGGCAAAATGGCAATGGCAATTATTCTTGTCCTGATCGTTATTGCATCCGTGCTCTTTCATTTATTAGCGCCCTGGCATGCGGCACCACCAGCTTCCAATTGGGGTTCAATAGACACCACGCTGTTCATCACGCTGGTCATCAGCGGGATATTTTTCATCGCCATCACCGTGTTCATGGCGGTGGCCGTCATGCGTTTCCGTCACAAGGAAGGCGTCAGGGCCGCCTACCAGCCAGAAAATAAACGCTTGGAATTCTGGTTGATTGTCGTGACGTCGATCGGGATTGCCGGGATGTTGGCGCCAGGTCTTGTTGTTTATAACGATTTCATCCGGGTGCCCAAAAATGCGTATGAACTTGAGGTGGTCGCCCAGCAATGGCAATGGGCTTTTCGTTTTCCGGGCCAGGACGGGAAGTTGGGGAAGTCGGATATCAAGCTTGTTGATTCGGTCAATCCACTCGGTCTTGATCCCAAGGACCCTGTTGGACAGGACGATGTAATAGTCAGAAGTAATGAAGTTCGTCTTCCGATCGATCAGCCGGTGAAAGTCTTGTTGCGTTCCAAAGATGTTCTGCACAATTTTTATATACCGCAGATTCGCAGCAAGATGGACATGGTGCCGGGAATGGTGTCGTACTTCTGGTTTACGCCAACTGTCATGGGCAAGTATGAAGTGCTGTGTGCCGAGTATTGCGGCGTCGGTCATTACAATATGCGCGGCGATATGATCGTGGTAGACCAGGCCGCCTTCGCTCAGTGGCTGGGCAGCCAACCGACCTTTGCGCAGACATTGACCACGGCCGCCAGGCCCGGTCGGGACAGCGTGCTGGAGAAAGGTCGCCAACTGGTCGAGCAATACGGCTGCCATGCCTGCCATAGCCAGGATGGCAGTGCCAGTCTCGGCCCAGGATGGAAGGGCTTGTACGGCCGCACCGAACAACTCGCCGATGGCAGCAGCGTGCAGGTCGATGAGGCTTACCTCAAAGAGTCGATCCTCGATCCGAAGGCCCGCCTGGTGCAAGGCTACCCGCCGGTGATGGTGGCCTATACTCTCAAGGATGATGAATTGGGTGCTCTCATCGCCCTGATCAAATCGCTGGGTGCCGGGCAGCCAGCCGAAGAACCGTCTACCGGCGACGTGTCGGGCTCAGGTGACGACCTGGTGGCACAGGGACAGCGGCTGGCGCAGTCGCTCGGTTGTCTGGCCTGTCACAGTGTTGATGGCAGCAAGGGTATCGGCCCCGGTTGGCAGGGCCTGTATGGCAAGGCAGAAACCCTTGCCGACGGTACGAGCATCAAGGTTGATGAGGGCTATTTGAAAGAGTCGGTTCTCAATCCCGCTGCCAAAATCGTCAAGGGCTACGCAGCCGTTATGCCGCCCTTCACGCCGAGCGACAAGGAGCTGAACGCCCTGATCGCTTTTATCAAATCCAAAGCGAATGCTGACGCTGAAGCGAGCAAGGCTGAGCCAGGGAAATCGCCGTAAAGCCGCCAGAAACACACTGAAACTTCGGCAGGAGGATGACGTGATGGCCTATGCGGAGCAAGCCGAAACAGAGGCACTGCACGAGCCGAAAAGTTTCCTGACCAAATACATCTGGAGTCAGGACCACAAGGTCATTGCCGTTCAATATTCCTTGACGGCGCTGTTCGTGGGTCTTATCGCCGTGGTGCTGTCCGGCTTGATGCGCATGCAGATTGGCTTCCCCGGCAGTTTGGCGTTCATGGACGCCAGTGCTTATTACCAGGCGATGACCATGCACGGCATGATCATGGTTATTTATTTGCTGACAGCCTTGTTTCTGGGGGGCTTCGGCAACTACCTGATCCCGCTGATGGTGGGCGCCCGCGACATGGTCTTCCCCTACGTCAACATGCTCAGCTACTGGTTCTACCTGTTGGCGGTCGTGGTGTTGCTCTCCAGTTTCTTTGTCCCGGGCGGCCCCACCGGTTCGGGCTGGACGCTCTATCCGCCACAGTCCATTACTCAGGGGACACCGGGGGTCGAGTGGGGCATCGTCCTGATGCTCGTCTCTCTGGCGATTTTTATTGTTGCCGCCACCATGGGCGGGTTGAACTACGTCACCACGGTGTTGCAGGCGCGCACCCACGGCATGACGTTGTTTCGCATGCCGCTCTCCGTGTGGGGAATCTTCATGGCCTCGATCATGGCCTTGCTGGCGTTCCCGGCGTTGTTTGTCAGCGCTGTCATGATGCTGTTCGACAAACTGTTGGGCACCAGTTTCTTTATGCCGGCGATCATCTCGCTGGGGCAGCAACTCGATCATCAAGGGGGCAGCCCCATCTTGTTCCAGCACCTGTTCTGGTTCTTCGGCCACCCGGAGGTCTACATCGTTGCGCTCCCGGCGTTTGGCCTGGTCTCGGACCTGATCAGCACCCATGCGCGGAAAAACATCTTCGGTTACCGAATGATGGTGTGGGCCATTATCGCAATTGGCGTGCTCAGCTTTGTGGTCTGGGCGCACCATATGTATGTCAGCGGAATGAACCCGTACTTTGGCTTTTTCTTCGCCGTCACCACCTTGATCATCGCGGTGCCGACTGCACTGAAAGTCTACAACTGGGTGCTGACCCTGTGGCACGGCGACATTCATCTGACCGTGCCGATGCTGTTTGCCCTGGCCTTTATCGTCACCTTCCTGGTCGGTGGCCTGACCGGGTTGTTTCTCGGCAATGTGATCGTGGACATTCCGCTCTCGGACACCTATTTCGTCGTCGCCCATTTCCATATGGTCATGGGCGTCGCGCCGGTACTGGTGGTGTTTGGCGGCATTTATCACTGGTTCCCGAAAGTCACCGGGCGCCTGTTGAATGACACGCTGGGCAAGTTGCATTTCTGGATTACTTTCCTGGGCACCTACGCCATCTTCTTCCCCATGCACTACCTGGGTTTCCAGGGCATGCCGCGCCGTTATTACGCTTATGACAACTACGCGTTCATCCCGCAGTCGGCGCAAGAGTTGAATGCTTTCATTACGGTGGTGGCCTTGACCGTCGGCGTTTCCCAGCTGCTGTTTGTGTTCAACCTGGCCTGGAGCACATTCAAGGGCAAGCCCGCCGGCGGCAACCCGTGGGGCGCGGCCAGCCTGGAATGGCAAACGCCGAACACTCCGCCGATACACGGTAACTGGGGCGCGAAGCTGCCGGTCGTGCATCGTTGGGCCTATGACTACAGCGTTCCGGGGATCGAACAGGATTTCGTGCCGCAAACAATCTCCGCCGAGGAGCTGGAACAGATGCGGCAGCTCAGTGCCGGAACCCGGGCAGCGGACGTTAAAACATGAACAGACTGCTGTTGAAAAACGCCGATGGCGCAGACCCCAACGGCAGCTGGAGTCGTGATCCCGAAGGGATTCAGTCCGCTGAAGGTGCCAATCGAAACCAGACCGCAAAAATAGGCCTGCGCCTGTTTCTGGTCGTGGTGAGTTCGTTGTTCTTTCTCTTTCTGCTGGCCTCTATCGCCCGTTCACAAATGTCTGACTGGCTACCGCTGACAGAGCCCTTGGCGCCGTTAGCCAATCCATGGCAACTCTGGGTGAATTCGGCATTTCTGGTGTTGAGTTGCATCGCGTTGCAGTGGGCGCGCATGGCCGCTCGCCAGGCTCGGCTGAACGCAACGGTCATTGGCTTTGTAGTGGGAGGCGTATTTGCAATTGCCTTTCTGGCGGGGCAGTTCTGGGTCTGGCAGCAGTTTGTCGCCTGGGGCTACTTTGTCGCCAGCAACCCGGCCAATAGCTTCTTCTACCTGTTGACCGGTGTGCACGGGCTCCACCTGCTGGGCGGGTTGGTTGCCTGGGGCAGAACCGTCGCCAGATTCCTGAATCGCGTGCCGTTGCCGCAACTCAGCGCCAGCGTCGAACTCTGTGCCATCTACTGGCATTACTTATTGGGTCTGTGGATTGTGTTATTCGCTTTGCTGACCAGCACGCCACAGACTTATGAAGCCATTGCCAGACTCTGCGGCTTGAGGTGATCAGCCATGGCATCGCATCCACAAGCTCCAGGCGAAAGCTCAAATACCCTCGGCTCGCCGTCTGCACCAGGATGGCAAGGCATCGCCAATGACTGGGCCTCGGACAAGGAGGCTTTCAAGCAGGTGCCTTGGGGCAAGGCGATGATGTGGATATTCCTGCTCAGCGACACATTTATATTCACCTGTTTCTTGACCGGCTACATGTCGGTTCGCATGACCATCACCACGGCCTGGCCAAACCCCAGTGAAGTGTTCGCCTTGACCATCGCCGGTCGAGAAATCCCGCTGATTCTGATCGCCATCATGACGTTTGTGCTGATCAGCAGCAGCGGCACCATGGCCATGGCCGTGAACTATGCCTATCGCCGTGATCGCGCGAAAACCACCGCCCTGATGTTGGCGACCGCTGCCTTGGGCGTGACCTTCGTCGGCATGCAGGCATTTGAATGGAGCAAGCTCATCGCAGAAGGGGTACGTCCCTGGGGGAACCCCATGGGAGCGGCGCAATTTGGCGCCAGCTTTTTCATGATTACCGGTTTTCACGGCCTGCACGTGTCCATCGGCGCCCTCTACCTCAGCATCGTGGCGAGGAAAGTACTGCGGGGAGATTATGAGCGCTCCGGAAACTATCAAAACGTCGAGATAGCCGGGCTGTACTGGCACTTCGTGGATTTGGTGTGGGTGTTTATTTTTGCGTTTTTCTACTTATGGTAAGTCCGGGACGCTGTTCATGAAGGGGAGAGCAGGATCCGCAGAGGAGCACTGATGATGGCGCATGCTCAAGGTCAGCAACATCCGATCAGCCTGTACCTGAAAATCTGGGGGCTGTTATTCGTCCTCAGTACCCTGTCGTACCTGGTCGATTACTTTCACTTCCACGGCTACCTTCGCTGGGCCCTGATCATCACCTTCATGTTGCTGAAGGCCGGTTTGATCGTCTCCATCTTCATGCACATGGCCTGGGAACGATTGGCCATGGTCTACGCCATCCTGGTGCCACCGTTGTGTTTGCTGGTGCTTGTCGGACTGATGGCCACCGAGGCGGACTATGTGTTTCTCAGCCGGGTGATTTTCTTCGGTCAATAGGAAACGCCCGGACGACCTTGAGCCTCCGGGGACTGATCGGCAACCAATGCCGTTATATCGTTCGTTTGAACTGATGCCACCTGTGCAGCCAGGCGACTGTCCAGTGAGGGGCTGCCGTGCCCGTACCGGCGATCTTCAGCAGTGGATGGTGTCCGATAACCCCGTCCAATACCGGCTCCTGGTTCGGCTCGACGTCCACAAAGAAAATGTGTTTTCCCTCTTCTACCACCTGTTTAAAACTGCGGAAGTGAGCGTTTGGCACCTGAATACCAAAAAAACCGCCTTCCCAGATGCAGAAGCCGAATACAACAACGGCGAGAAAGATAAAAGGCATCCAGCCTGCGACGGATTCGGTCCAGCCCAGCCAGTAGGCGCCGCCAAGGACCAACGCGGCGAGTGGCAAACCGATCACCGCACCGATTTCGCCAGAGTGAACGACATCCTGCTCCATCAACGAGTTGATCTCGTGCAGGTGATGTTGTTCAACATCAGCCACATGTTCGCTGAGCACATGGATTTGTTCGGAATTGATGCCGTTGGCTTCCAGTTCATTTTCAACGGCTTCAAGGTCGTCGAGATTGTCACTGATGTAATAGTGTCGATTCATGCCACACCTCCCATCCCGTGCTTGCCGTAGACCTCCTTTGTCTTGCAGCTGTTTGCCGGAATTTGCAGTCGGTATCGGTACCCGTGGGCAACGCTTCTCACTTCGTTCAAGCCATGAAAAGTATAGCACTGCATGGCGTGCGGGCAGGGTAGGGCATCGGGCCGGCTGGCCTTGCGGCAGGCTCGCGGGACTGCAAATTCAGGGCACAAAAAAACCGGTCACTTGGACCGGTTTTTTGTGTTTCTGCATCTCCCGTCAAAATCATCCTGACGTGAGACATAAATTCGATTGGAGCGGGTGAAGGGAATCGAACCCTCGTTATCAGCTTGGGAAGCTGGAGTAATGCCATTATACGACACCCGCTCAGAGCGGCTGACTTTGTACCAGATGTGCGCATGAAAATGAAGTTTTTCTTTGCGCGTGAGGGCTTTGGCACAGGTGAAACAAGACATCGGACCGGGTGACGGTCGTTCGCGGGCAAGCCTCGCTCCTACAGGACTGCATTAGGCGGCGAAGCTTGCTCGCGATGACGCTGTTTCAGATGGACAATGCATGGTGGTCCTGGACGTAGTGGTAACGCGGTCGGCTTGCCTGTTGCTCAGGTTTCAGGAAACCCAGCAACGCATTGCGACTGTCTCGGCAGGCGGCTTTGTGTTCCATGTCGAGAAAGTGGCCCGTCGCATCCAGCGTCGTGAACGTGGCTTGTTGCACGTGGTTGGCGAACAATCGCGCGCCATCGGCGGCGGTGTATTCGTCCCATTCGCCGTTCATGAACAGCACCGGCACGTTGATTTTCTCTGCCGCCTTGAAGAAGCACTGGCGGTCGCTGTGCAGCAGGTCGCTGATGTGGAAGTGCATCTGCCCGTATTCATGATCGGCCAGGCTGCTGACGTGACGGTAGTTGAAGCGCTTGAACAGGGTCGGCAGGTGTTTGCCGATGGTGCTGTTCACCAGGTTGCCGACCCGGTCGCCGTCACGGCTGCCGAGGTAATCGACGCCGCGCTCGAGGTAGTCGAGCATGTGCGCGTTGATCTCCGGGGAGAACGAGCTGATCACGGCTTTTTCGATCCGTCGCGGTTGTTGGGCGAGGGCGACCAGGGTCGCGGCGCCGCCCCAGGAAAACGACAGCACGTGTTCGGCGGCGAAGTGGTCGATCAGCTCCAGGAGGATCTGCCCTTCGACTTCCTTGGTCAGCAATTTCTCATGCAGGTTGTGGGCTTTTGACTTGCCCGCGTAGGGCTGGTCGTAGCAGACCACATTGAACTGCGGGTGGAGGTTTTTCACGGTTTGTGCAAACGACGCAGTCGTGGCCATCGAGCCGTTGACCAAGATAATGGTCTTCTCTGCGGCGTCTGCGCGATAGAACTCCGTGTAAACCCGATACTGACCTTGTATATCCAGCACAGCGATTTCTGGCCTCATGTCATAAGACTCCTGGCAAGCGGGTATGCGCGCAAATGAGATTGCACGAGCTTTGTGACAGGTAGGCATATGCCTGGAATTTGAAGGCCCATGTCGATCCATTGCAGTCCGGTCGACGGGTATTGTTATTGGCGGGCAGTCTGTCGGTCTGAGGCGGAACCTTGAGGTTCTCTAACCGACAAAAAGTTTCTTAGACGTATGTTGTGACTCGTCAGTCACATTTCGGCTGACGACCTGATTCAAGCAGGGGAGTTGGCATCGCGCAAGTGCCATTCGTAAATTGTTCGACAACTTCTGCTGAGCGGTAGGCTGCTTAGATCAATCCGATCTCTTCATCGCTCAAAGGGCGGTATTCGCCCGGTTTCAACGTGCTGTCGAGCACCAGCGGGCCCATGCGTTCGCGGTGCAGGCGCAGCACTTTGTTGTCGAAGTGGCCGAACATCCGCTTCACCTGGTGATAACGGCCTTCGACGATGCTCAACCGTGCTGACTTCGGCCCGAGCAGCGCCAGCTCGGCCGGCAGCGTAGTGAGGTCTTCGAAGGCGAAGTACAGGCCTTCGCTGAATTTCAAAGCATATTCCGGGCCGATGTCTTGCTCGGTCTCGACGTAGTAGACCTTGGGCAATTTGGTCTGCGGCTGGGTCAGGCGTCTCGACCAGCTGCCGTCGTTGGTGATCAGCATCAGGCCGGTGGTGTTGAAGTCCAGGCGGCCGGCGATGTGCAGGTCGTCCTTGTCCGGCTCGTCGAACAGATCGAGCACCGTCGGGTGCTCCGGGTCACGAGTGGCGCTGACGCAACCGGGTGGCTTGTGCAGCATGAAGTAGCGGGCGGGTTTGCCGAGTTGCAGCACTTCTTGATCGACTTCGACGCGGCTGAACTCCAGCACCTCGGTGTGAGGGTCGCTGACGATTTTTCCGTCGACCCGCACGCGCTTTTCCACCAGCAACAGGCGAACCTGCTTACGGTTGAAGCGGGGCAGGTTGCTGAGGAAACGGTCAACGCGCATGAAGTGAGATCGGCAGGAAACGGGCCGCGCATCTTACGTGATCGGCCACAAGGATGCTTACAACTGCGCCTCGACCTGCGCGCAGCGCGGGCACAGGCAGGATTTGTCGCGCAGTTCGGGCGGCAGTGCTTCGAGCACTGCCGGGTCGATGCTGACGCCGTAGCACCAGCAGGCCCGATCGGCGGTTCGCGGGTCGGCCAGGGTGCAGTCGTTGGAGGCGCCGCAGGCCGGGCAGAATTCAGGCTTGTTCATGTAGGACTATGCATAACTGGTGTGAGGCATCTCCGCGCAGGTACGGTTACGACCGGATTGCTTGGCCCGATACATCGCATGATCAGCGCGGGAGAGCAGGGTGTGCAAGGTGTCATCCGGTTGCAGCGTGGTCAAGCCAATGCTGACCGTCAGCTGCAAGGCGTGACCGTTGTAGGCATAAAGCTGTTCTTCGACATGCTGACGAATTTTCTCGGCAATCATCAGACCGGTCTCACCGTCCGTGTCCTTGAGCAGCACGATGAATTCTTCGCCGCCCCAACGGCAGACGATGTCGGAATGGCGCAGGCAACTCTCCAGATCCCTTGCGAAGCCGATCAGCACCTGATCGCCGGCGAGGTGACCGTAGGTGTCGTTCAAGGCCTTGAAGTGGTCTAGATCCAGCAGCAATGCGGTCAGCGGTTTCGGCTCGCGTTGGGCTTCGTGCATGGCTTGTGCGGCCAGCAGATCGAAGCCGCGACGGTTCGGCAGTTCGGTCAGGCTGTCGAGGGTCGCCTGCGCCTGGATCTTGCCCTGATAACGCTTGATCACCCGGTTGAGCAGGGCCAGCACAGTCAGGGTCACGAGCAGGCAAATCAACAGGTTGAGGTACAGCGACTGGCGGATTTCGTTGAGGGCGCCGTCTTCGCGTTTGTCGACGAACAGGTACCAGTTCAGTTCTGGAATGAAGCGCACGTTGAGGAAATGGCCCTGGCCCTGGACGGAATATTCGTAGCTGCCGCTGTGGGGCTTGGGCAGCTGGCTGACCAGGCCTTTCATGCTTTCAAGGTCGCTGAGTTTCTGGCCGATATGCGCGCCCTGCGGGCCACCCTCGGCACCGGTAAGCACCAATCGGCCGAAGCTGTCGACGAAATACACACTGCGTTGATAGCGCTGTTGATACTTGTCGATCAGCTTGATCACCGCATCGACGGTCAGACCAACGCCTGCCGCGCCGATGAAACGGTTGTTGTAGTCGTAGACCTTGTAGTTGATGAAGAACGTCAGGTTGTCCTTGTTGGCCAGGTCCGGATCGACGTTGATCTCGTAAGGGGCAGCCATGTCACGCACGCGAAAATACCAGGCATCGCGCGGCTCAGTGACCTTGACCTGCTTGAGCACGCCTTTGGCGTGGTAGTAGGTGAGCGTGCCGTTGGAGACGAAGAATGCGGTGTAGGCGCCGTAGTGGGTCATGACCTCGTTGAGGTAGCGGGTCATCTGGTCGGGGTCGTGTTCGCCGTTGACCACCCAATCACGCATGAAGGTGTCGCGGGACATCATCGAGGAAATCAGGATTGGTCTGACGAGGTCTTTCTGGATTTCCGAGTAGACCGTGTCCGAAGTCAGCGGCAGCTCGGTGTTGACGATGTTGTCGCGGATCGAGGCGCGCGAGGCGTAGTAGCTGAGAAATGACGTGGCGAGAAAACCTGCGCCCAGCAGCGCGATCAGCGTGAGGACCAGCGAACGTTGCGAATACAGCGGCGAGTGAAGCAGCATGGCGATTCCGTTGGCAGTGGCCCGTTGGGGAGCATTCTAGTGGGACTGCGGGGAAATAACTGCGGGATTTGTGGGGTGAATCGGCGAGGATCAGGTCTTGTGGTGCCTGTGCTGACGTCTTCGCGGGCAAGCCTCGCTCCTACAGGTTTACGCAATCCCCTGTAGGAGCGAGGCTTGCCCGCGAATCGAAAGATCACCTCAAATCTGTCAGGTACGCACGCCATCCACCCAAATGACTGATATCCACCGCCCCCTCAAGCCCATACGCCTCACAGATAAACCCACTCTCCCAACGCCCATCCGCCAGTTGCACCTTGCCCAACCCCAGCGGTGCCGGAATCCCGGTCAAAAACGACCCCAGTTCACTGCTCGGCAACTCCCAGACCTCCACCGCAATCGCTACGCCGCCATCCTTCACCCGCACCATCCCCGGACGAAACGGCGGGCCACCGGCCAATGCATACAGTTGATAGTCCGGCGAACTGAACGTCGTCTCGACCAACGTCGCGCCGCGCCGCTTCAACTGCCAGTTCAGCGCCAACCCATCGAGATGCGCACCACACACCACCAGCCTTGCACGATCGTTACGCGCGACCGTTGCGGGCGCAGGAGAACGACGCTGAAACGCATCCGCCACACTCAACAAATACTGATCGGTAAATGCCCGGCCAAACACCGTCACGCCCCACGGCAAACCATTGCCCATGAACCCGCTTGGCACCGCGACGGCGGCGTAGTCCAGCAGGTTCATGAAGTTGGTGTAGTAACCCAATTCCGAATTGCGCAGCACCGGCTCAGCCTCAAGCTCTGCCAGTGTGACGGGGCGGCCGATGGTCGGCGTGACCACGCAATCGAGTCCTTCCAGTGCCTTGTCGCACAGCGCTTTCAAGGCTTGCAGCCGATATTGGGCGCGGAAGGTTTGCACACCGTTCACCGCCGGCGCCTTGGCCAGCACCGCACGAATCACCGGCAATACCGCTTGAGGATTTTGCTCCATCAACTCGCCGGCGACGCTGTAGCGCTCCGCCACCCACGGGCCTTCATACAGCAGGCGCGCCGCTTCAAGGAAAGGCGACAAATCCAGTTCCACGGCTTCACCGCCCAACGCCTTGAGCCGGTCGATGGCATCACCGAACAACAGCGGACCTTCAGGGCAACCGAAGAACTCCAGGTCCTGCGCACGCGGTACGCCGAAGCGGAAAGGGCGCGGTGTGCCGAACGCCGAGCCGTCATTCCACAGCGGATTACGGCGGCTGTATTCGTCCCGTGGATCGAGATGCGCGGTGAGCGCCAGCAACTGACTGGCTTCCCGAGCCGTCGCGGTGAAGGTCGTGACGCAATCGAGCGTACGACACGCCGGCACCACGCCCGCCGTGGAGATCAACCCTTTGGTGGCTTTCATCCCCACCAGATTGTTCAACCCCGCCGGCACTCGCCCCGAGCCCGCCGTGTCCGTGCCCAACGAAAAACTCGCCACGCCCAGCGCCACCGCCAGCGAAGAACCGGCGCTGGAACCGCCCGACGGATATTCCGGCAACACGCTGTTCGGGCACGCGCCATACGGCGAGCGGCTGCCATTGAGGCCGGTGGCGAACTGGTCGAGGTTGGTCTTGCCCAGCGGAATCGCGCCCAGCGCCAGCAATTGCTCGACGATGGTTGCTGACTGCTGCGGCACATAGGCAAATGCCGGGCACGCTGCCGTGGTCGGAATGCCCGCCAGATCGATGTTGTCCTTGATCGCGAACGGCACGCCGTACAGCGGCAGGCTGTCGATATCGCGGCCGTCGAGCGCGGCGAGGTACGGCTCCAGTTCTTCAATGCTGAGCAAATGAATGAACAGGTGATAGTCCGGGTTCAGGGCGGCGGCTTTATCGCGCAGGGCCAGCAGCAGCTGTCGCGGTGTGATGCTGCCGTCGCGGTAGGCGCTGCGCAGGGCGTCGAGTTGCAGATTGATGGTCATGAAGTGAGTCCTTTGCAAAATGGGTTCAGTCGAGTTCCAGCACCACGACGCGCTGTCCGGCGCGCACGGCCGAACCCGGTTGCACGCGGATTTCGCGCACCACGCCGGCCATCGGTGCGAGCAGCGGGATTTCCATCTTCATCGACTCCAGAATCACCAGCACATCACCGGCGGCAACGCGGCTGCCGGTCTCCACCTGGACCTGCCAGAGGTTGCCGGCGATGTGGCTGTCGACGCTCATTTCGCCACTGGCCAACGGTGCGTCTTCGGTCGTTTCCGGGGCCGCTTCCTCACTGTCGAAATGCGCCTGGCCGCTGGCGATCCAGCGCTCGCGCTCGGCGTTGAACGCGCCTTTCTGTTGATCCCGAAAAGCTGCAATGCTCGAGGACTCTTTGGTCAGGAACGCCTGGTAATCCGCAAGGTTCAACTGGCTGTGTTCGATGTTCAAATCGAAACGCCCGAGGGGGAAATCCCGGCGGATGCGCAGCAGTTCATCGGCGCTCACCGGGTAGAAACGGATCTGATCGAAGAAGCGCAGCAGCCACGGTTTGCCATCGAATGCGGCGACTTCACGGTAGCGGTTCCACATCTGCAACGTGCGACCGACGAACTGATAACCGCCGGGGCCTTCCATGCCGTACACGCACATGTACGCGCCGCCGATGCCCACCGAGTTTTCCGCAGTCCAGGTGCGGGCCGGGTTGTATTTGGTGGTCACCAGACGATGGCGCGGGTCGAGCGGGGTGGCGACCGGCGCGCCGAGGTAGACGTCGCCCAACCCCATCACCAGATAGCTGGCGTCAAACACCGTGCGCTGCACTTCGTCGAGGTTCGGCAGGTCGTTGATGCGGCGGATGAACTCCAGATTGCTCGGGCACCACGGTGCGTCCTTGCGCACGGTGGTCATGTATTTCTCGATCGCCAATTGGCAGGCCGGGTCGTCCCAGGACAGCGGCAGATGGACGATGCGCGACGGCACTTGCAGGTCCTTGGCGGCGCACACCGCATCCCATTCACCGGCGACGATACCGAGCAGATCGGCCAGCGGCAGTTGTTCGGGTTGGTAGTGCACTTGCAGCGAGCGGATGCCGGGTGTGAGGTCGATCACGCCGTGCAGGTGTTTGCTTTCCAGGGCTTGCATGAGGGCGTGGGCGCGGAAGCGCAGGACCAGGTCCAGTTCTGGTGCGCCGATCTCAAGCAACAGGTGCGTATCCCCCGACAGTCGCGCAACCAACCGCGTATCGTCCTGACCCAAATCCAAAACCACAGGCGACTGTAGGAGCCGGCTTGCCAGCGATGGGGCTCTAACAGGCACCGCATTAACTTCATCGCCGGCAAGCCGGCTCCTACAAGGGTTCCATTTCAAGGTGAGGGTGCGGGCGGTTTTGATATCGACTGGCTGGAACTGCACTTTGTCCCCGGCCTTGAGCTGGCCGAGTTGCCAAAGATCCGCCTCGATCACCGTCACCGGGCACACAAACCCGCCGAGGCTTGGGCCGTCCGGCCCCAGAATCACCGGCATGTCCCCGGTGAAATCCACGGCACCAATTGCATACGGATTGTCGTGGATATTCGACGGATGCAGCCCCGCCTCACCGCCGTCAGCACGCACCCATTCCGGCTTCGGCCCGATCAGGCGCACGCCGGTGCGGCTGGAGTTGAAATGCACTTCCCACTGAGTTTCGAAAAACGTGCCGATGTAGTTTTCGGTGAAATATTCCGGTGCGCCATGGGGGCCGTAGATCACCCGGATCTGCCGCACGGCAGGCAACTCAGCGATTGCAGGCAGTTGCTCACCGACGCTTTGATCGGTCAACGCCGGCACATGCAACACATCGCCGGCCCGTAATGCGCGACCACCATGGCCACCAAACTGTCCG
The DNA here is from genome assembly GCF_019956105.1 of Pseudomonas sp. BF-RE-25. NCBI lineage: Bacteria > Pseudomonadati > Pseudomonadota > Gammaproteobacteria > Pseudomonadales > Pseudomonadaceae > Pseudomonas > Pseudomonas sp. BF-RE-25. The sequence goes on along the minus strand of NZ_JAHBDB010000056.1, from coordinate 7,528 downwards.
AGGGTGAAGGTGCTTTTGCTGCCCAGATAGTCGGGCACCTGCAGCCCGCCGCGCACACACAGATAGCTGCGGGCGCCTGCGCCGCCAATCGTGCCGAGACTCAACGTGGCACCCGCCGGAATCAACAGCGCCGTGTTCATCGCCACGGTTTCGCCGTTCAACGTCAGCGGAATCACTGCTCCGGTGACCGCCACCACCGCGTCGCAATTGAAGCGCAGCAACGGCCCGCTCATGGTGATTTCCAGCGCGGCGGCGCCTTCGTCGTTACCCAGCAGAAGGTTGCCCAATCGCAATGCGCGACTGTCCATCGGCCCTGACGGCGGCACGCCCACGGCCCAATAACCGAGTCGCCCCGGATAGTCTTGAACGCTGGTTTGCGTACCGGCGCTGAGCACTTCAAAAGTGTTGGCCTGATACACCAGGCCTTCGAGGCAACGGGTCCACGGTTGGCCGCTGGTGAACGGCGCGTCGAGCAAAATCTGCCGCAGGTAATCGCGGTTGGTTTCCACGCCGTAGAGCTGGCTGTCGCCCAGTGCTTGATGCAAATCCGCACGCGCTTCTTCGCGGGTCGGCGCCCAGCAGATGACCTTGGCGATCATCGGGTCGAAGTACGGCGGTATCTCGCAACCGGCCTCGACCCAGGTGTCGATCCGCAGCTGTTTGCCATCGGCGGTGGGGAAGTTCACAGCCGTCAGCAAACCGGGGCTCGGTTGAAAATCGCGCCCCGGATCTTCCGCATACAGCCGCGCCTGAATCGCATGGCCCTCGGCTTTCAAACCTTGGCTCAACACGCTCAATGGCGGCAAATCACCCGCCGCCAGTTCCACCATCCAGCGCACCAGATCCACGCCCCACACCTGTTCGGTGACGCCGTGCTCTACCTGCAAACGGGTGTTCACTTCCAGAAAGTAGAAGCGCTGGTCTGCACTGTCGAACACAAATTCCACGGTGCCGGCGCTGCGGTAGTTCACCGCTTTTGCCAGTTTGATCGCCGCCGCGCACAGCTCATCGGCCATGCCGTCGGGCAGGTTCGGCGCCGGGGTTTCTTCGAGGACTTTCTGGTTGCGGCGTTGTACCGAACAGTCGCGCACGCCGAGGGCGATCACTTCACCGCGACCGTCGCCGAACACTTGAACTTCCAGGTGTCGGGCGCGTTGGATGTACTTCTCGATGAACACGCCGGCATCGCTGAAATTGTTTTGGCCGAGGCGTTTTACGGCTTCGAAGGATTCACTCAGCTCTTCAGCACTGCGACACACACGCATGCCGATGCCACCGCCGCCAGCAGTGCTTTTGAGCATCACCGGATAGCCGACCTGATCGCCGGCGATCAATGCCGCGTCGAGGCTGTCGAGCAACTCGGTGCCTTCGAGCATCGGCACGCCGTGTTGCTTGGCCAGGGCGCGCGCGGTGTGTTTGAGGCCGAACACGCGAAGTTGCTCTGGCGTCGGGCCGATGAACGCGATATCGGCGGCTTCGCAGGCTTCGGCGAACGCGGCGTTTTCCGAGAGGAAGCCGTAGCCAGGATGGATCGCCTTGGCGCCAGTGGCTTTGGCGATGGCGAGGATTTTATCCACCGCCAGATAGGTGCCGGCGGCTGCGCCTTCACCGAGGCTGTGGGCTTCATCGGCATGCAGGATGTGCAGGCTCGCGGCATCGGCTTCGGAGTAAACGGCGACACCTTTGACGTGCAGTTCACGCAAGGTGCGCAGGACGCGGCAGGCAATGGCGCCACGGTTGGCAATCAGGACTTTTTCGAACATGGCATAACCCCTGGAGGGGATGCGGGCCGTCCCGCAGTTTTTCGTTGGGCGCCGGGGTCGTCCCCGGCGGAAAAAACCAATTCACTTCAAACCACCACCGACCCCTGTAGGAGCGAGCCTGCTCGCGATGGTCGTGAACGATTACGCGTAAAACCAGATGCCCCGCGGCGCACTTGGGTTTTTCGCGAGCAGGCTCGCTCCTACAGTGGGTGGTGGTGTTCTTGAGGTTTGAGGCACTGCCCGGAACGGGCCTGGCACAGGGCAAACAACCAGCGGCGCAGACGGTTCAGTTTCAGTTCCATACCAGCAGCTCCGCAGGCGTAGGGTTGTAGGCATTGCACGGGTTATTCAGTTGCGGACAATTGGAAATCAGCACGATCACATCCATCTCCGCCCGCAAATCCACGTACTTGCCCGGCGCCGAAATACCGTCCTCAAACGTCAGCCCGCCATCCGCCGTGACCGGTACGTTCATGAAGAAGTTGATGTTCGGCCCGATGTCGCCCTTGCCCAGTCGCCCGTCGTGGACGCAGGCGCGCAGGTAGTTGTCGCGGCAGCTGTGCATGTAGCGTTTTTCCAGGGTGTAACGCACGGTGTTGCTCTCTTGCGCGCAGGCACCGCCGAGGGTGTCGTGGCGTCCGCAGGTGTCGGCGACGATGGTCAGCATCGGTTTGCCGAGGTTGGAATAGAGCACGCTGCCGGTGCTCAGGTAGACGCTGTTCTGCCGGCGCAAGGTGCGTTGCACGTCGTAGCGTTCTTTCGGGTTGGCGACGCTGTAGAACAACGTATCAACCGCCTGATTGCCTTCCAGGTCGAGGATGCGCAGGGTCTGGCCGGCCTTGACCTCCATCAGCCACGGTTCGCCGGCGGGAATGGTGGCGCGGTAGACCGCTGTTTCTGGATGCTTTTGAGCGGTAGCGATTGCGAGTGACATGGCAGCGATCCTCAGGCGAACAGGCGGTCGGTGTTGATGAAGCCGCGCTCGTTTTCCGGGCGCGAGGTGCGGCAGTGTTCGGCGACACTGGCGTCGGCGTTCATCCAGCTCAGCTTCAACGGTTTTGGTGCGTATTCCGGCGACGGGTCCATCGGGTGTTGCAGGGCGGTGAGCACCACCAGCGTGTCCATCGGCGCGTACAACTCGATGTAGTCGCCGGCCCTGGAGTTGCCTTCGACGAAGTGAAAACGCCCGGCTTCATCGACGCTCACGCGGCTGAACAGGTTGAGGGTCATCAGCAAGTCCGACAGGCCCAAACCCCACTTGCCGAGTTCCACCAACAGGTTGTCGGTGCCGTTGCGGAAGAAGCCGTTGCGCAGTTCCTGATAGCGGCCCGCGCCGTACTTTTCCGCGACTTCTTCAGCGCACAGCACGCCGCCGAGGCTGTCGCTCCAGCCGCAGGTGTCGGCGGTGATTGCCGCCAGCACGCGGCCCATGTCCGAGTACAAACAATGGCCCGTGGTGAGCTTGGCGGTGTGTTGGCATTTGAGGCTGTCGGGCAGGTTCAGGCGTTCGGTTTTTTCGTTGGCGTTGAGCAGCGTCAGGCTGACGTTGGCGCCGCCGCGCAGGTCGGTCAGGCGCAGCAATTGGCCGCGTTTCAATACGAAGGAGCGATGGCCGCCGCCGGGGAGCATTTCCTCGGCGAAGGGCGGAAACAGTTGGGTCGAATCAGTCATGTGAAAAATCCTCTTATGCGGTACGAAGCGTGCCCGCCAATTCAGTCGGCAGAGCATCGACGGCGGCGCGCGTGGCGCGGCGGTCGCTGTTCAAAGGGATGTCGTAAGTGATGCGCGCGCCATAGGCGCCGGGGGCGTGCGGGTCGACGCGGACCTTGTCGAATACGAGCAATCGCGTGCCGAGGCTGAAACCTTCGGATAGGTCGTGGGTGACCATGAACACCGTCAGTTGCGTCTCGCGCCACAGCTCCAGCAGCAAGGCGTGCATGTCTTTGCGGATGCCCGGATCGAGCGCGCCGAACGGTTCGTCGAGCAGCAACACGCGGGGTTTCATGATCAGCGCCTGGGCGATGGCCAACCGTTGCTGCATGCCGCCGGAGAGCTGCGCCGGGTACTTGTCCAGCGAGTGACCGAGGCCGACCTTTTGCAGCAGCACCGAGGCCTGTTCGCGAGCGTCTTTTTTGGCGTTGCCGAACAACCGCCCAAGCAGCGGCGAGCGCGGCAGTTCGAGGCCGAGGGCGACGTTGTCCAGCACCGTCAGGTGCGGGAATACCGAGTAGCGCTGGAACACCACGCCACGGCTCGAATCCGGTTCGCCGGCCAGCAGTTGACCGTCCAGCAGAATCTCGCCGCGACTGGCGCGTTCCTGGCCGAGCAACAGGCGCAGGAAGGTCGATTTGCCGCAGCCCGACGCGCCGACCAAGGTGCAGAACTCACCCTCGTTGACGTTCAGGTTCAAGCCCTCGAGCACCACTTGATCGGCGTATTGCTGCCAGACGTTTTTTACCGTGATGAAGCTCATGCGCGGGCTCCTTCATACCAAGGGAACGCACGTTGAGTCAGGCGCTTGAGGCCCCAATCCATCAGCCAGGCGAGCAGGGTGATCCACACCACGTACGGCAGGATCACGTCCATCGCCAGGTAGCGGCGTACCAGGAAAATCCGGTAACCGAGGCCGTCGGTGGAGGCGATGGCTTCGGCGGCGATCAGGAACAACCACGCCGAACCGAGCATCAGCCGCAGCGAGATCAGCAGGCGCGGCAACAATTGCGGGAGCACCACGCGCAGCATCAGCGTCCAGGTCGAAGCGCCGAGGGTCTGGGCCTTGATCAGCAACTCGACCGGTATTTCCCGGGCGCGCTGTTCCAGATCCCGCGCCAGGCACGGGGTGATGCCGATCACGATCAGCATCACTTTCGATAACTCCCCCAGTCCAAAGACGATGAACAGAATCGGCAGGATCGCCAGCGGCGGCACCATCGACAGCACCGTCAGCAACGGCGACAACGGCGCGCCGAACAGCGGCAACGTGCCGGCGGCGATGCCCAGGCACAGCCCGGCCAACGCGCTGATGCCCAGACCAATGGCCAGGCGACGCAGGCTGGACGCGGTGTCTTGCCACAGCACGTATTCGCCGGTGCGGCTGTCGGCGGTGAACGCCAGGCGCTTTACCGCGTCGGTCATTTGCACGGCGCTCGGCAACAGCTTGTCGTTAGGATTGTCCAGCAGCCGTTCGGCCGAGCCCATGAAGTAGGCGAACAGCACCAGGGCGAACGGCAGGATCACCAACAACAGGCGACTCGGGCGATCCGGGTGGCGATTGATCAGGCGCATGGCCAGGTCCTCTTGTTACAGCTTGGCGTCGGCAGCCATCTGCACGTAACTCGGATCGAAGCGCAGCTTGAGGTTGCTCTTGTCGCCGCTGGTCACGCCGTTGGCGAAGGCCATGCCGACCGCGCTGGTGTCCTTGGCACCTTCACCGAGCAAGCCGTGCTGGAAGGAAAACTCCGCGACCTTGCGCATGGTTTCCGGCAGTTGCTTGCTGGTGGAGAACGCCAGGGCTTCTTGCGGTGTGGCGAACAGTTTGGTGGTGTCGAGTTGCGCCTGGAAACCCGCGAGGTCAGTGCCCGAGGCCTTGGCCATGTGTTCGAGCGCAGCCTTGCTGGCGGCGTTTTTCGCGTTCATCAACTCGACCACTTCGAACCAGGCGCCGGTCAGTGCCTTGCCCAGGGCGGGGTTGTCTTTGAGGGTGGCGCTGTTGACCACCATCATGTCCATGATCTCGCCGGGGATCTGGCTGGAATTGAACACTTCGGTCACGCCCGGTTTGGCCTTGATGTCCGAGAGCATCGGGTTCCAGGTGGTGACGGCGTTGACCTGCTCCGTGTTGAAAGCGGCGGAGATGTCGGCGTCGGAGGTGTTGACCACTTTCAGGTCTTTCTCGGTGAGGTCCACCGAGTCCAGCGCCCGGGCCAGCAGGTAATGGGACACCGACAGCTCGACCAGATTGACGTCCATGCCCTTGAGGTCGGCGACTTTCTTGCCGTCGCCCTTGAGCACGATGCCGTCGTTGCCGTTGGAAAAGTCGCTGACGATCAGCGCGGTGCTGTCGACGCCGCCGGCGGCCGGAATGGTCAGCGCGTCCATGTTGGTCATGGTGCAGCCGTCGAACTGGCCGGCGGTGTATTGGTTGATGGATTCGACGTAGTCGTTGAGCTGCACCACATCAATCTTGATGCCGTACTTCTTCGCCCATTTGTCGACGATGCCTTGGCTGCCGGCGTATTCCCAGGGCATCCAGCCGGCGTAGATGGTCCAGCAGACGCTGAAGTGGTCTTTTGGCGCGGCCTGGGACGAGACGCTCACGATGGCTGCGAAGGCAGCGGCGAGGAGGGCGGGTAAACGAAGTCGGGACATGGTGGTTCTCCAGTTGATCAAGGGCGGGCAGGAGTCAACGCGGCACCGCGAACGGTGGCTTGTCTCCCGGGCTTTTGTCCCGCCGTGTAACCTCAACTGGAGGTCGCCAACTCTCGGACCAGTCACTCGCCTTAGCGAGCCGGAACCCTAGTCAGCCATTGCAAATTGTGGTGCCGCGAACCTGTGATGACTCCTGCACGGGTTTGCTAAAGCGAGAGCCGTGCCAAGTCGCTCGAAGCGCTCTGGGCCGGGGGATTGCCATTTTTCGGGAGGCCGCAAGGGCCGTTCGCTGCTTTGTGATGGTGCGCCCGTGCACTGAGATGCAGCGTGGCTGGCCGCTGATCCGAAGGTCAGGCGTCGTCCGGCACTCGCCAACACATTGCCAGTCAAAACAGGTGTCAGCCGGCTGTATCGGCTGTGGTCTTTCAGGAGGCCGCCATGTTTCGTCGACTGTTACTGGGCGTTGTGCTCGGTGTCGGGTTGTCCGGCTGCTACTACTACGCCGGCACCTACGACGTGTATTCCACGCCTTATTACTACCCCGGCTATGCGCCGTATTCCTACTATTACGGCCCGCGTTATTACTATGGTCCGCGCTTTTACGGTGGCTATCGCTACTACTATTGGGGCGGGCATCACCCTCGTTATTACGGCGGTGGATACCATGGGCGGCACCATTAATCAGCGGGTGAATAGATGAAAAACCTTTCATCGGCTAGATGTTTCAACTTGTTTCAAGAGCGCACCGGATGTCGAAAACGATGTCTGATCTTTCGACAGTCACCGAATAATTGACTGTCGCTCGCCAGCGTCGCTGGTGTGGCTCACTCGCGGTCCAGGAGGCCGCCATGCTCTGTCGAAAACAGCTCCGCCCAATTCTTCTGATGGCTGTATTGGGATTGTCACTTGGCGCGTGCGTGCCCTATGCCGATGGAGGAGGCAGCTACTACAGTTCCGAGGTTTACACGTCCCCCGCGCCGTACTACTCAGATGGCGGGGGTTACTACTCCAGTGGCGGTTACTACACCTCGCCGCGCCGGTATTACTCACCGCCGGCCCGCTATTACCAGCCGACGCCGCGGTACTACTACCAGCCGCGGGTTTATCAACCGGCACCGCGTTATTACCAGCCTTCGCCACGAAGCGATTACCGGGCGCATCAGGGGCGCGGTTGGGACGGCAATGGCCGGGGCGGCTGGGATGGCCGTAACCGTGGCAATTGGAACAATGATTACCGTGGTGGCGGACGCAATCACGGTGGACGAGGTGACCACTACGGTCGCGGCGATCACTCTGGCCGAGGCAGCCACCGATAACATGAGTTGAATGCAATACCTGTGGGAGCGGGCTTGCTCGCGAAGGCGGTGTATCAGGCAACATAATTCTGCCTGATACAC